>JAPLRA010000166.1:0-23170 GCA_026399445.1 Sulfuritalea sp. | reverse complement strand
CGTTGGTAGCGAAATTTACCACTTTGGCCGCGCTTGACGCATGCAGAAAGTCGAGCCGAAAGAGCCGCACGAAGGCAAAGATCATGAAACTGCCGGCGCCAGGCCCGAAAAAACCATCGTAGAAACCCAATCCGGCGCCGACCCAAAGTGCCCAACGCCGCTCCACCAAGGGCGTCAGTCGAGAACCCGAGACTACCCCGAAACCGGGCTTGATCACGGTGTATGCCAGAACCAGCACCAACAAGCCAAGGACCAGCGGCCGTACCACATCCTTTGGCAGCCACGTCACCGCCATGGCGCCGCCAAAAGAAAACACAAATGCCGCCGCCGCCGCTGGCAAGGCGATGCTCCACGGCAACGAAATGCGTCGGGCGTAGCGCAGCGCGGCGTTACCGGTGCCGAAAATGCTTGCCAGCTTGTTGGTGCCAAACACCGTTGCTGGCGACTCCGCCGGCAAGGCCATCAGCAAGGTCGGCACCTGTATCAAACCTCCGCCACCGGCCACGGCATCCACGAAACCGGCGAACAAGGCGGCCGCCAGCAGCATGATCAAGTCCAGTTCAGCCACGTTGCCCCTCTATTTGCCGATACAGAAGCGGGAGAAGATTTCGCCCAGCAAATCGTCAGCGGTGAACTCGCCGGTAATCCGCGAAAGGGCCTCCTGCGCCAGGCGCAACTCCTCCGCGCAGAGCTCTATCTGATCCAGTCGCCGTGCCGCCAGCGCCGACTTCTCGGCCGCCACTCCAAGCGCCTCCAGATGCCGCTCGCGCGCCAGCACCACATCTTCGCCGTGCCCGCTCCAGCCCGCCACGCGCAGTAACTCGTCATGCAGCAAGTCGATGCCTTCGCCGCTCTTGGCCGACATTCGCACATGCACCCGGCCACCTTCCACAAAGCGGGCCGCCGCCTGCCCGGCCAGATCGCACTTGTTCTCCACCACGATACGCTCAACAGCCGCCGGCAGACGCACGGCAATCGCATGGTCGGCCGGTGTTTCACCACCGCGCGCATCAACCAGTTGAAGTACCACGTCGGCCCGCTGAATTTCCGCCCAGGCGCGCTCAACGCCGATCTTCTCCACCACATCATCCGTTTCGCGCAGCCCCGCGGTGTCGACGATGTGTAGGGGTATTCCCTCGACTTGGATGGTTTCACGCACTGCATCGCGGGTTGTGCCCGCGACCTCGGTGACAATGGCACGCTCCTCGCCTGCCAGGCGATTCAGCAGGGACGATTTGCCGACATTGGGCAAACCTGCCAGCACTACCTGCAAACCCGAACTCAGCAGACGCCCGGCGCGCGCGCGCTCCAGTAGCGAAGCCAGATCGGCGCGGATATCCGATAGCCGCTCTGCGGCATCCGTATCTCGCACTACATCAATTTCCTCTTCCGGGAAATCCAGCGTCGCCTCCACCAGCATGCGCAATTCGGTGAGACGTTTCACCAAAGAACCCACCTCACGAGAAAACTCGCCCGACAGGGAACGCAAAGCCGAGCGCGCCGCGGCGGCAGTGGTGGCGTCAATCAGATCGGCAACCGCTTCCGCCTGGACCAGGTCGAGCTTGTCGTTCAGAAAGGCGCGCCGGGAGAATTCTCCCGGCTCAGCCAGGCGCGCCCCGAGTTCAACGCAGCGCGTCAGCAGCATCTGCAGTACTACCGGACCACCGTGGCCCTGGAGTTCCAGCACATCCTCGCCCGTGAAGGAGTGCGGCGCAGGAAAATACAACAGAATTCCCTGATCGATGGCAATCCCGTCTGCCGCCAGAAAGTCTCGAAGCAAGGCGCGACGAGGAGATGGCGGCTGACCGCTCAGAACCTGCGCAAACGGCATCAGATTCTCACCCGACACCCGCACCACGCCGATGCCACCGCGCCCGGGAGCGGTCGCGATAGCTGCGATGGTATCGGTGCGCGGCAGTCCCATCCGCTCTCCCTAGAGCCGGGGCAGCGCGCCCCGGAAAGCCCTCCAATCCCGCAGGATTGGAGCCCGGCCTACTTCTTTTCCCCTGCCTCGACGAGACGGGTGATCTGCCATTGCTGAGCGATCGACAAGATGTTGTTCACCGTCCAGTACAACACCAGACCCGCCGGAAAGAACAGAAACATCCCGGTGAACATGATCGGCATGAACAGCATGACCTTGGCCTGAATCGGATCAGGCGGCGTCGGATTGAGCTTGGTCTGAATGAACATGGTGGCGCCCATGATCAGCGGCAGCACATAGAACGGATCCTTGACCGACAGGTCGGTGATCCATCCCAACCAGGGCGCATTGCGCATTTCGACGGTACCCAGCAGCACCCAGTAGAGCGCAATGAATACCGGGATCTGCACCAGCACCGGCAGGCAGCCGCCCAAGGGATTGACTTTTTCCTTCTTGTACAGCGCCATCATTTCCTGGTTCAGGCGTTGCTTGTCGTCACCAAAGGTTTCCTTGAGCTTCACCAGCTTTGGCGTCAGTACCCGCATTTTCGCCATCGACTTGTAACTTGCGGCCGAAAGCGGGAAAAACGCCATTTTGAGCAACATCGTCAAACCGATAATCGCCCAGCCCCAGTTGCCGACGAGCTTGTGAATCGCACCCAGAACCCAGAATAGCGGTGCCGCTATAACCGTCAGCCAACCGTAGTCCACCACCAGATCAAGCCCCGGCGCAACCTTCTCCAGTTTGTCCTGCTCCTGCGGTCCGGCATAGAGCGATATCGTGCTCTTGCCGTCAGCACCGACGGGCAGAATGACCCCTGCGGAGTACAGATCCTCCCCGACCTTGCGCATATAAAACTCGCGCGCCGTCCCCACCGTCGGCAGCCACGCAGACACAAAGTAATGCTGCACCATTGCCAGCCAGCCGTTGTCGGCCTTCTGCACAAACTTTGCCTTGTTCTTGAGAATGTCCGCGAATTCAACCTTCTGATACTTCTCCGTTTCCGTATATACGGCAGGCCCGGTAAAAGTCGTTACTCCCATCATCATGGAGCTGCCCTGCCCTTCGGCCGGCTTGCCGTCACGCGTGACCTGATAGTAGGCGTGAGCACCGGCGGAAACGCCTTCGTGGCGCACTTCTATCTGATAGCTGTCGCGATTAAAAACATAAGTCTTCACCACCTTGCTTCCGTTTGCCGCACTAGCCTCCAGGCGGACCTCGAGCTGCTTCTCACCGTCCTTGAGTACCTGCTCGCCTGGCGGCAACTTCCACTCGGTCTTGTGGTTCGGCAAACCATTACCGATCAGCCCCGACTGAGCCAGATAGAGATGCTTGCTGCCATTGTCGAAGAGCAGGAAATGCTTTGACTTGTCTTCAGTGTCAGGATGGCGAACCAGTTCAAGCCGCGTAATGTCCCCGCCCTGCGAAGAAATATCTGCCGCATACAGGTCGGTCCTGATCCTGGCAGTCGCGGCTCCGGGTGCCACCACCGCCGCCGCCACGGGAACGGAAGCGGACACCGCGCCAGCGCCTGCTGCCGCCAAAGTCGGCGTTGGCACCACACCAGCGGGAGCAGAAACCGACGGAACAGCCGCTGTCTGCATCGCTACGGGTGCCGATTTCGGCAAACTCTGCTTTTGCCAGGCGTCCCAAAGCATGATCAGCGAAAAACTGAACACTAAAAGCAGAATCAATCGTCGGTTATCCATTACTGTCTCGGCAGTGGTTCAGGTCAGAAGTACAGAACAATCAGGGAACCGGATCATACCCGCCCGGATGCCAGGGATGACAACGTCCGATTCGACGGACCGCTAGCCACAAGCCTTTGAACAAGCCGTGACGACGGAGAGCGTCCAGGGAATACTCCGAGCAACTTGGATGAAAACGACAGCGACTGCCCAGCATCGGACTGATCGCCACCTGATAAACGCGAATCAGCAACAACAACGGGTAGACCAGCAAAGTTCTCATTCCGAACCGGAGGGAAGACGCCTCAAGAGGGTTTCGATTTCGGTACGCCACAACTTTCGCTGCGCACGATTCCCCGCTTTCACATCGACGACCGGCCGGGCCAGACGCAGAACCAGATCGCAGGATGGCATCTCAACCACCATCAACCGGAAAGCTTCACGCCCCTGCCGTTTTATAGCGTTGCGCACCGAGGCGGCCTTTGCCAGCCGCTTCGGTACTATCAATCCGAGTCGAGCCCTGCTATCGGTGCTTGCTTTCCGGTAATGCAGGTGAAAACACTCGCCGCGTACTACCCGCCGCGCCGCCATGACGGCAGAAAACTCTTCCGGCCGATGCAGGCGCTGCTCGAAGCAAAACGGAGCCGTGCGTTTAGACGGCGAGACGATGACGGCCCTTGGCACGACGCGCACGTATCACAGCACGGCCACCCCGGGTACGCATGCGCACTAGGAAGCCGTGGGTGCGCTTACGGCGCACGACCGAAGGCTGGTAGGTGCGTTTCATGGCAATATCCCCTGAATTAAGAAAAACCGCGGATTACAGCCGTTTACGGCCGATTTGTCAAGGGAAACAACTTGGCTTGGCTGTGGATAACTAGTACCGAAACAGCTAGAATGCGTCTCCATCCGAAGCGAGCGCCGAACCAAAAGAGCGTCGCTTTCACGTTGTTATTTATAGCATCCCGCCGGCTTTCCCCTCAAAACCATCCAAGCGCAATGAGTGATTTTTGGTCCGCCTGTCTGAACCGCTTCGAGCAGGAACTTCCTGCGCAGCAGTTCAACACATGGATAAAGGGTCTGCGCCTCGAGGACGATGAAACCGGCCCCGCTCATTTCCGCCTGATAGCGCCCAACCGGTTCGTCATGCAATGGGTGCGGGAGCGCTATTTGGCCCAGATTGAAGCCCTTGGGGTCGAGTTCTTCTCCAGCCCGATCAACATCAGTCTTCGTGTCGCTGACGCTGTTGCAGAGGTTCCCGCAGTCACCTCTAGCACCGACGCGATTCCGGCAGTAGTGCCCACCAATACTCCGATACAAGCAAGATCCGGAGACGCGGCCTATGAAAAAACCCGATTGAACGCTGATTTCACTTTCGATACCCTGGTAACCGGTCGCGCCAACGACCTGGCTCGCGCTGCCGCACAGCAAGTGGCGATGAACCCCGGCGTTTCCTATAACCCCTTGTTCATATATGGGGGGGTCGGCCTGGGCAAGACTCATCTGATTCACGCTATAGGCAACTCGATCTATGCCGCCAATCCGACGATGGAGGTCCGCTATGTCCACGCGGAGGACTATTTTTCCGATGTGGTTCGAGCTTTCCAGCAGAACTCCCGTGAAGCGTTCAAGCGCTACTACCGCTCGCTTGATCTGTTGCTGATCGACGATATTCAGTTCTTCAATCGCAAAGATCGCACGCAAGAGGAGTTTTTCTACGCCTTCAACGCGTTGATCGAAGCAAAGAAGCAGATCATCATTACCAGCGATACCTACCCAAAGGATGTTCAGGGTCTTGAAGAAAGACTCGTGTCGCGCTTTGATTGGGGGCTAACCGTCGCGATTGAACCGCCAGAACTTGAAATGCGTATCGCGATTCTCAAGAAGAAAGCTGAAGCTGAACACATCACCGTTTCCGACGAGGTGTCCTTCCTGATTGCGAAGAACCTCAAGTCAAACGTACGCGAACTCGAAGGCGCACTGAATCGCGTGGTCGCCTACGCTCGCTTCCATGGCCGGGAAATTAATCTCGATGTTGCCAAGGAAGCCTTGCGCGACATCATTGGCGCCACAAACCGGCAGATCTCACTGGAACTGGTACAAAAGACCGTTTCCGACTTCTACAAGATCAAAGTCGCTGACATGTACTCGCAAAAGCGCACACGTGCCATCGCCAGGCCGCGTCAGGTAGCGATGTGGCTGACCCGCGAATTGACATCACACAGCCTGCCTGAAATAGGTGAGGCGTTCGGCGGACGCGATCACACCACTGTAATGCATGCTTGTCGTACTATCATTGACCTGCGAGGCAAGGACAGCAGACTAAATAATGACTTGCATGTATTGATGCAGACAATCAAAGGCTAGCCTGTGCACAAACTAGACCAACAAAACCTTGAAAGATTGTGGATAAGGGTCATTACTTACCAACTTCCAAAAACTCACCCACAATCATTCACAACCGCTCACCATGGTTTTAACCCAAGTTATCCACGCGACAATTCATTGTATTCAATTAATAATATAACCTTATCCACAGAAAACAGTCTCCCTTATTAATCATAAGAGATCTATATATGCTCCTATTTAAAGGTCCACGCGATCAACTACTTTCACCCCTCCAATCGGTATGCGGTATTGTAGAAAAACGTCATACCTTACCGATCCTTTCCAATGTTCTGATGGAAAAGGATGGGCAAAAACTTACTTTGCTGGCGACGGATATCGAGATTCAAATCACGACCCAGACGCCGACGGTAGGTGTAGAGAAAGCAGCTATGACTGTCGGCGCCCGAAAGTTACAGGACATTCTGCGCTCGCTGCCCGAAACAGCTGAGGTCAGCCTTACCCTGGACGACAAACGTCTTCAATTGAAAGCGGGCAAGAGCCGTTTCAATTTACAGACTCTGCCGGCAGAGGACTTTCCGCGCATGAGTATGGCCGACGGTCAACCTTCGCGGCTGACGGTCGGCCAGAAACAAATGAAGCGTCTGCTTGCCTTGGTTCAGTATGCGATGGCACAGCAGGATATTCGCTACTATTTAAATGGCTTGCTGTTGGTGGTCAAGGGTAATGAATTGCGTATGGTCGCCACAGACGGCCATCGACTCGCATACGCGGCTGAGACACTTCCGGAAACCGTTTCACCCATAGAAGTCATTCTTCCACGGAAGACCGTGCTCGAATTGTCGCGTCAACTAGCCGATAATGATGACCCGCTGGAAATCACCCTGACGCCCACCCAAGCTCGCTTCAGTTTCGGTAGTATCGAACTCGTCTCAAAGTTGATTGACGGGAAATTTCCGGACTACGAGCGCGTCATTCCGCAGCATCACACCAAACTCATCAACCTGTCGCGCGATACGCTGTTGCATTCGTTGCTGCGCGCAGCGATTCTCACGAATGAAAAATTTCGCGGTGTACGCCTGGTCCTTGCCGCCGGCAGTCTCAAGATTATTTCGAGCAACGCAGAGCAGGAAGAAGCGCAGGAAGAAATCGAAATCGACTACAGCGGTGAAGCGCTCGACGTTGGCTTCAATGTAACGTATCTACTTGACGTTCTGAATAACGTCAGCAATGAAACCATCGAGTTGCATCTCGCCGATGCGAACTCAAGCGCACTTTTTGTATTACCCGGCAACGAGACGTTCAAATACGTCGTCATGCCGATGCGCATCTGACACCAACACGAAAAGAACCCCATGATCGAAAGCGATACCGGCCCGGCCTACGACGAAAGCAGCATTCAACAGCTTGAAGGCCTGGAGGCCGTACGAAAGCGTCCAGGTATGTACATTGGCGACACGTCCGACGGCACCGGCTTGCATCACATGGTGTTCGAAGTGGTAGACAACGCGATTGACGAAGCGTTGGCGGGACACTGCGACGACATCGTGATCACCATTCACACCGACAGTTCGATCTCGGTTACTGACAACGGTCGCGGCATTCCAACCGGAATCAAGTTCGACGACAAGCACGAACCCAAGCGCTCTGCTGCGGAAATTGTCATGTGCGTGCTGCATGCCGGCGGCAAGTTCAACCAGAATTCCTACAAGGTCTCTGGTGGCTTGCACGGCGTAGGAGTCTCCTGCGTGAATGCCCTGTCGAAATGGCTGCGCCTGATCATTCGCCGCGACGGCAGGAAATACGCGATGGAATTTCATCGCGGTCACGCGGTCGACCGCCTGCTCGAAATGCAGAACGGCGTCGAAGTGTCGCCGTTGAAAGTGCTGGGCAATACTGAAAAGCGCGGCACCGAAGTACATTTCATGGCAGACGAGGAAATCTTCGAGACCGTCGAATACCACTACGACATACTCGCCAAGCGCCTCCGAGAGCTGTCCTTCCGCAACAACGGCGGCAAGATTCGCCTGGTGGATCAGCGCAACATGAAGGAAGAAGACTTCGCCTTCTCCGGCGGCGTCAAGGGTTTCGTCGAGTACATCAACCGTACCAAGACCGTTTTGCACCCTTCGGTGTTCCACTCCTCGGGCGTTTCGGTGCAAAACGGCGTCAATATCGACGTTGAAGTCGCCATGCAGTGGAATGACTCCTACGCCGAGCAGGTGTTGTGCTTCACCAACAACATTCCCCAATCCGATGGCGGCACGCACCTGACCGGCCTGCGCGCGGCAATGACCCGCGTCATCAACAAGTACATCGAAGAAAACGAGATCGCCAAGAAGGCCAAGGTGGAAATAACCGGCGACGACATGCGAGAGGGGCTGGCCTGCGTGCTTTCGGTGAAAATGCCCGATCCCAAATTCGCCTCTCAAACCAAGATGAAGCTCGTGTCGTCGGAAGCTCGCCCGGCGATCGAGGAAGTAGTGGCGCAGAAACTTGCGGACTACCTGCTCGAAAAGCCCGTCGATGCAAAGATCATTACCGGCAAGATTGTTGAGGCGGCGCGCGCTCGCGAAGCCGCGCGCAAGGCGCGCGACATGACGCGTCGCAAGGGAGTCCTTGACGGACTTGGTCTGCCCGGCAAACTTGCTGACTGTCAGGAGAAGGATCCGGCGTTGTGCGAGATCTACATTGTCGAGGGCGATTCTGCAGGCGGCTCGGCAAAACAGGGCCGCGACCGGAAGTTTCAGGCAATCCTGCCTCTTCGCGGAAAAGTGCTTAACGTTGAAAAGGCTCGCTACGACAAAGTCATTTCAAGCGAGCAGATCGTCACCCTGGTGACGGCGCTCGGTTGCGGTATCGGCGCTGAAGACTTTGACATTGCAAAACTTCGTTACCACCGCATCATCATCATGACCGACGCGGACGTCGATGGCGCCCATATCCGCACGCTGCTGCTCACTTTTCTCTATCGGCAAATGCCGGAGCTGGTCGAGCGAGGCCACATCTATATTGCGCAGCCGCCGCTGTACAAGATCAAGCATGGCAAGAGCGAGACCTACATCAAGGACGATCACGAACTCAACCAGCATTTATTGCGTC
This sequence comes from Sulfuritalea sp., assembly GCA_026399445.1. Taxonomy (GTDB): domain Bacteria; phylum Pseudomonadota; class Gammaproteobacteria; order Burkholderiales; family Rhodocyclaceae; genus Sulfuritalea. The sequence continues at coordinate 14,110 of JAPLRA010000166.1, read as the reverse complement.
TTGCCCTGGATGGAACCCAGCTCACTCCGCGAGCCGGCGCTACCGTGGTTGAGGGGGAGGCCCTGGGAGCATTGGCCCGCGCCTACTTGTTGTCCGAAGCGGTAATCCGCCGTGTTACGGACTTCATCGACGGTGAAGTGTTGCACGCGCTGCTCGCCCACGACATCGCAGTCGATACTTCGAATGAGGCTGCGACGCGCGACAGCGCGGAGCGAATTGCCGCACATCTTTCGAGGGAAGTTCGTATCGAAGCGCGCTTCGACGACAAGCACGAACGCTGGATGCTGGCGGTGATTCGCATGCGCCACGGCAACTTGCGAACGGGTCGCATCGATGAGGATTTCCTGCTCTCGGGCGACTATCTGCAGATTCGCCGGACCGCCCAGATGATCGCTGGCCTCATGGGCGAAGGTGCGGTAATTCGTCGCGGCGAAAAGTCCCTGGCGGTGACGAGTTTTGCGGATGCCATGAAGTGGATGTTGAACGAGGTCGAACGTGGCCTGGCCAAACAGCGCTACAAAGGCTTGGGGGAAATGAATCCCGGTCAGTTGTGGGAGACGACCATGGATCCCACGGTACGTCGTCTGCTAAGAGTACAGATTGACGACGCCATAGCTGCGGATGAAATATTCACGACCTTGATGGGTGATGATGTCGAACCGCGGCGTGCATTCATAGAATCAAATGCACTGTACGCCCGCAATATCGACGTTTGATTGAGGATGATGCCGCGGAGGAGCGGCTGTTTTCCGTGACACACCGGGGGCGGGGCCAGCTGCCCCGAGCAACTGGCCGGGAGTCGAATCGCCGCGGTAGAAGCGTTTAACGTTCCACTGCAATCCACTACCTGGACTGCCTCGACCGATCACGTTCGAATACACTGGAGCCTTGCCGGCCGGGACATGATCTATATAGTCTTCGCACATCCCTATCCCTCTCAGTCGCGTGCCAACCGGACGCTACTGGAGGCGCTGCGCAAGCTTGCCGGTGTGGAAGTCTGCTCGCTCTACGACCGCTACCCCGACTTTGATATTGATGTTCCAGCAGAGCAGGCAGCTCTGGAGCGTGCTCAACTGGTGGTCTGGATGCACCCGGTGTTCTGGTACAGCGTCCCTGGCTTGCTGAAACACTGGTTCGACAAGGTGCTCACATTTGGCTGGGCCTACGGTGCGGGTGGCGCGGCGCTGCACGGGAAAGACTGTCTTTGGGTAACGACGACCGGCGGAAGCGCCGACGCGTACACAAGTGAGGGCATCCATCAACGGCCCTTTGCCGACTTCACGCGACCTGTTGAAGAGACGGCGATCTTCTGCGGAATGAAATGGCAGCCCCCCTGCATTCTCCATGGGGTCCACGATATGGACCAGGCGGCGCTTGAGGCGCAGTCGCAGCAACTGAGACAACGGCTGGAGGCGTGGCTCGCCGCGCGTGGTGAAGACGCAAGCCCGTTGGAACCCGAGCGATGATGCGCGACGCGCTGATCTATCTGGCGGCGGCGGTGCTGTGCGTCCCGTTGGCCAAGAGGCTTGGCTTGGGTTCAGTGCTCGGCTATCTGATAGCCGGGACCTTGATTGGTCCCTGGGGTCTGGGTTTCGTCAACGATGTCGAATCGATCATGCATTTTTCGGAATTTGGCGTGGTCTTGATGCTGTTCCTTATCGGACTGGAACTGGATTCCAAACGATTGTGGTCGATGCGCCGCGAGGTTTTCGGCAACGGCAGCGTGCAGATGCTTGTCTGTGGTGCGGTTCTCGCGGCTGGCGGTGTAGCCATTGGATTGGAGTGGAAGCTTGCGCTGATCGCAGGATTGACCCTGTCGTTATCGTCAACCGCGATCGCGGTGCAGGCCATGGAGGAGCGCAATCAGTTGCCAACGCCCACCGGCCAAAGCGTTTTTGCCATTCTGTTGTTCCAGGATATGGCCGCAATTCCTTTGCTGGCCGCCATCCCGTTTCTCGCAACGCACGCCGCGGTCAGCGGAACGCCGTGGCAGGACGGGCTGAAAGCGCTCGGGGCCATTGCCGGGGTAATCGTCATCGGGCGCTATCTGACGAGGCCTGCGCTGCGCCTGATTGCCGCAGCAGACATCCGGGAAGTGTTCACCGCTTTTGCCCTGCTGCTGGTTATCGGCATTTCGCAATTGATGTCGATGGTCGGGCTGTCGATGGCGCTGGGCGCCTTTCTGGCCGGTGTATTGCTGGCGAGCTCGGAATACCGCCACGCGCTGGAAACCGATATCGAGCCGTTCAAGGGATTGTTGCTCGGCCTGTTCTTCATTTCGGTCGGAATGGCAATCGACTTTGGCTTGCTGCTGGCTCGGCCGGGAAGTGTTGTTCTGTTGCTGGCAGGCTTTCTAGCCATCAAGGGGGTTGCGTTGTGGGCGCTGGCGCGTGTCCTCGGTATCACACGACGGCAACGCGGCTTGTTTGCGATACTTCTCTCGCAAGGTGGCGAGTTTGCCTTCGTCGTTTTTGCGGCAGCCCAGAACGAGAGCCTGCTTGATCGCGAAACCGGCGGCATGCTGACCATGGTGGTTGCTCTTTCCATGGCATCCACGCCGGTGCTGTTGGCGGTTTACGATCGGCTGATCGGCAGTCTTGCAGCCAGGCAGAAGCGTGAGGCGGATACGATTGACGAGGATCTCGGGGGCGCGGTTCTAATTGCCGGTTTCGGCCGCTTCGGACAGATCATTGGCCGCTTGTTGTTTGCCAATGGAATTCGGGCAGTAGTCCTTGATCACGATCCTGATCAGATAGAGATGTTGCGCAAGTTCGGCTACAAGGTCTTCTACGGTGACGCTACCCGGCTCGATCTGATGACCGCAGCCGGTGCCGGGAAGGCGCGGCTGCTGGTGAACGCCATCGACGACGTGGAAGACAGTCTCGCGCTGGTTGACCTTGTCCGCGCAAAATTTCCGCAGCTGCGGATCGTTGCCCGCGCTCGCAATGTTCGTCACTACGTCGAATTGCGTACCCGCCAGGTCGAGGTAATCGAACGCGAAACTTTCGAAGCCGCCCTGAAGACAGGACGGCATGTACTCGAATCATTGGGCGTCGATCCCTACCGGGCTCGCGAAATGGCCGATACGTTTCGCCACCACAACGTTTCTACGATGGAATCGCTGATTCCGCATTTCCATGATGAAAACCGGATGCTGACTGTCGCCAAGGCCGGGCGCGAAGAACTCGAAGAACTGTTCAACCGCGACCGCGAGAAATTCGAAAAAAAGGACGGGGGCGGCTGGAATTAGACTTGCGGAGCAAGTTGCGGGGCATTTAGTGTGACCAGAGGCCGTACCCGGTCTTTCCTAGAGGGCGCTGCCTAATCATGAGCGACAAACAGGCCTAAGATTCATTTGTCTCCTCCTCCGATCCACAAGGATTGGATTCAACCCGGTACTTTTGTATCGGGTTTTTTTTGAGAACCGCTGGTTTTCGTCAGTCATCGTTGCTGCGCCGCAACAACTTTGTCTTGACAAACCAGGCTTGCTGCTTAGAATGTAGCTATATTGCAGTGCACCAACTCTTTGCTTAAGGACATTTGGGGATATGGAGAAGCGCAGCACCATTCCTTTTAGTGCCTTTCAGGAGATCACCATGTACAAGCTACCCGAACAACTTGCCAGTGCTAACCAGGCCAGCGTCGAAACCCTGGTAACTATCGCCAATGCAGCTTTTGGTGGTGTTGAGCGTTTGGCGGCCCTGAATCTGAATGCCGTTCGCAGTCTGTTTGAAAACAGCACGACAAACGCACGGGCCCTTATTGCAGTGAAAGACGTGCAGGGTCTGGCCTCGTTGCAAACCAGGCTGGCGCAGCCCGGTATCGACAAGGCCGCCGTTTACTCGCGCAGCCTCTACCAAATTGCTGCCGAAACGCAAGAAGCGCTGTCCGAAGTGATCAAAAATCAGGTTTCTGAAAGATTCGAGTCTCGTCCCTTACGGCCCTGAACAAGGCTGGATTCAAGCCCGGCGCGCCCCTCTGCGGGGCGTTTGAGCGTCTGGAATCTGCATCACTCCCAATGAATTGCAGGAGCAATCATCCCGTACTGGCATCAGTAAAGGAGAAATCTTGACTACCTCTTTCTCGCAAAGGTATTTGATGGTGCGCGGCACCAATACCTTCCTGAACTACGTGCATCTCGACGCCATAGTCACCGGCTTGGTTTTTGTCCTTGTCCTGGTCGTAGGCGTTGCAAACAACTTCAATGTTTTTCGATCAATAGGGTCGGTTGTTCCGGAATTCTCGCTATCGGCTGAAGCACCCACCTTTCGCCAGCCCGTTGAATCCACTGCCCGGATCCTGACACCGCCCATGGCCGCTGCTCTCGATCAAGTCGTTCAGCGTTACCGGGTATCCCCCGAAGCGCTCCTGCCGGTGTTCGAAGCAGCCCAAGCAGCAGGTCGTGAACGGCGCCTTGATCCGTTATTAATCATCGCCGTGATCAGCGTCGAATCCCGATTCAATCCATTTTCCCAGAGCCCCATGGGGGCGGTGGGTCTGATGCAAGTGATTCCCCGCTATCACCAGGACAAGGTGTCGAAAACAGCGGTAGCGAGGCCGTTTCTGGATCCCGTGACCAACGTTCGCATAGGCGCACAGGTTCTTCAGGAAGCCATACGGCGCCAGGGCGGACTCATCGAAGGTCTGCAGTATTACGGGGGCGCGGCAGATGATGATGAGCAGGTCTACGCAAACAAGGTGCTCGGCGAAAAGCTTCGCCTGGAACAGGCGGCGAAGCGACGGGAAGGTCCGGCTAGCTGAAACTGGTTCGTCGGTCGAATTGCGCGAACCCGGCCTTGCCCATACGAAAATAGTGGCTATGCTCAAGTAGTAGGAAAAATGGATTTTTGGGTCTGAAAAGAGGAACAAAAAGTGTCAGCGTCATCGCTTGCTGTTGATGTTATGCCCGTGCAATCAACGGCTCTTCCTGCAAATACGGGCGGATTTGAAGGCAAGTCCATCGAAGCGATGCGTCGCCGGCTGGTCGACGCTCAGGTTGAAGTCCTGCGGATGTATCTTGAAAAGAGGTCCACTGCGCAGTTGCTTGAGGCACTCGAGAGGCTTATCGACTGCACGCGCTCCAGTTTCCGGGAAGAGGAAGCGCTGATGGATTGTCAGGCGTTCACTCCCGATCCGGCGCACAGGGAAATGCACAACCGTGTTCTCACGCAACTGATCGTGTTGCGTAGTAGCGCGGCCGACTTCGACAGGGGGCGCTTGCTGGCCCACCTGATCCAGATTGATCGCCAGCTGACCTCGCATATCTCTGACGCGGCGCAGCTAACCGATGCCAAGCGGTCCGGGGACATCCTCGAGGGTGTGGCAGCCCACCCCGAGGTGGCAGAGAGCCAGCATTAGCGCTGAGTGCCGTCGGCAGGAACGCGGCGCATCTCGTCGTCGCCATCGACTCAAAAGGCCGGGTGGGTATCCCGCGCCACTATAATTGCGCATGATCCAAGCCTCTCCAGCAACATCCGGCGTTTCCCCGGCGCTCGTGCCCGAAGAAGTCGACCCCGAGTCGACGCTATCTTTCGCTCAACTGCCGCTGGCGCCCGGAACCCTGCAAAACCTCCGGCAACTCGGTTATCTCCGGATGACGCCGATTCAGGCCGCCAGCCTGCCTCTCGCGCTGGCGGGTCGCGACCTGATTGCGCAGGCCAAGACCGGCAGCGGCAAGACGGCCGCTTTCGCGCTTTGCCTGTTGACCAAGCTGAACCCCCGCCGCTTCGCGGTGCAGGCCCTGGTGCTCTGTCCGACGCGGGAACTTGCCGATCAGGTGACCCAGGAAATCCGTCGCTTGGCGCGCGGCGAAGACAACATCAAGGTACTGACCCTGTGCGGCGGCAGCACCATGCGGCCGCAGATCTCCAGCCTCGAACATGGCGCCCATGTAGTCGTCGGCACGCCGGGCCGCATCATGGATCACCTGCAACGCAACACCCTCGACCTCGCCGCGCTCGATACGCTGGTGCTGGACGAAGCCGATCGCATGCTCGACATGGGCTTCTTCGACGACATCGCTTTCGTCGCCAAGGCCTGCCCCAAGAATCGCCAGACGCTGCTGTTTTCGGCCACCTATCCCGAAGGCATCGCCAGCCTGAGCCGCCAGTTCCTGCGCAATCCGGAGCAGATCAAGCTGCTCGAGCAGCATGCCGACACCAAAATCCGCCAGCGCTTCTACGAGGTCGAGCCCGATCAACGGCTGGCTGCCGTTGCGCTGCTGCTCAAGCATTACCGGCCGGTCAGCACCCTCGCCTTCTGCAATACCCGGCAGCAATGCCGCGACCTGTTGCAGGTTTTGCGCGCCGAAGGCTTCGTCGCCCAGGCCTTGCACGGCGAGCTCGAGCAGCGAGAGCGCGACCAGGTGCTGATCCAGTTCGCCAACCGCAGCTGCTCGGTGCTGGTCGCCACCGACGTCGCCGCGCGCGGCCTCGACATCGAACAACTCGAAGCGGTAATCAATGTCGATGTCACGCCGGACACCGAAGTGCATGTCCATCGCATCGGCCGCACGGGCCGGGTGGATCAGGAAGGCTGGGCCTTCAGCCTGGTCAGCGGCAGCCAGATGGCGCGCGTCGACAACATCGAGAAGGAACTCGGCCACGAGATCGAATGGCACTCCCTGAGCGAACTGCAGGCGGCGCCGGGCAAGCCGCCGAGGCCCCCAATGCCGCCGATGGTGACGCTGCTGATCCTCGGCGGGCGCAAGGAGAAAATCCGCGCCGGCGACGTGCTCGGCGCGCTGACCGGCGACGCAGGCTTCAGCAAGGAGCAGGTCGGCAAGATCAACGTCACCGATACCGCCACCTATGTCGCCGTCGCGCGCGGCATCGCGAAAGAAGCGCTGCGCAAGCTGTCGGCCGGCACCATCAAGGGCAAGAAGGTCAAGGTCCATTTGCTGCAGGACGCGGCAGGCTGAGCCTGCAGGCATGAAGACACCCAACAGACTCCAGCCGCTGGTCAGCGAAGGCCTGGTCGATGACGTCATTCGCCAGTTGATGAGCGGCAAGGAGGCGACCGTTTACATCGTTCGTTGCGGCGAAGAGATTCGCTGCGCCAAGGTGTACAAGGACGCCAAACAACGCAGCTTTCGCAAAAGCGTGTCGTATCAGGAAGGCCGCAAGACCAAGAACAGCCGACAGGCGCGGGCCATGGAAAAGGGCACCCGCTATGGCCGCCAGATGCAGGAAGAAGCCTGGCAAAGCGCCGAGGTCGATGCCCTGTATCGGCTGGCCGCCGCTGGCGTGCGCGTGCCGCAGCCCTACATCTGCCACGAAGGCGTGCTGCTGATGGATCTGGTGACCGATGCCGACGGCCATCCCGCGCCGCGGCTCAACGACGTCGAACTCTCGCCCGCGCAGGCGCTGGAATTCCATGCCGGTTTGCTCAATCAGGTGGTCCGCATGCTGTGCGCCGGAATCATCCACGGCGACCTCTCCGAATACAACATCCTGGTCGGACATGACGGCCCGGTCATCATCGATTTGCCGCAGGCCGTCGACGCCGCCGGCAACAGCAACGCCGGGCCCATGCTGGAACGCGACGTCGCCAACCTGGCCAGCTATTTCGGCCAGTTCGCGCCGGAGCTCGCCGACAGCGACTACGGCAAGGAAATCTGGCGGCTCTACCAGGCCGGCAACCTGACGCCGGAAAGCGAACTGACGGGCCGCATCGAAATCGACCATCGCATCGCCGATGTCGACGCGGTGCTGGAAGAGGTCAAGCTGGCGCTGCAGGCGGAAGAGCGCCGGCTCCTGTATCAGGCCGGCTGATCGCCGTATCGCCAGCGCCGACTTTCCATGTCCGACATAGCGGCACGCCACGACGCAATCATCGCCGCCACCCGCAACTGGCTGGAGCGCGCGGTGATCGGCCTCAACCTCTGCCCCTTCGCCAAGGGCGTGCACGTCAAGGGCCAGATCCGCTACGTCGTCAGCGCCGCGCAGAATGACAATGCCTTGCTCGACGATCTCGAGCGCGAGCTGAAATTCCTCGCCGAGGCCGCGCCCGAAGAAGTCGACACCACCCTGCTCATCACGCCCGACGTTCTCGCCGACTTCGGTGACTTCACCGACTTCCTCGATCTGGTCGAAGTCGTGCTGCGCACTCAGGGGCTGGGCGGCGTGCTGCAGGTGGCGAGCTTCCACCCGGATTATGTGTTTGCCGAGACGGACGCCGACGACATCGCCAACCACACCAACCGAGCGCCCTACCCGACGCTGCACCTGATTCGCGAAGCCAGCCTGGCCCGCGCCACGGCCGCCTTCCCCGATGCCGCCGACATCTATGAGCGCAACATCGAAACCCTGCGCGCGCTGGGGCACGAAGGCTGGCGCGCGCTCGATGTCGCTGCGCCGGAGAAGCCAAAGCCGTGATAGCCACCCAGGCCGAAACCCTGCTGCGCGAAGACGAAGTCGAAATCACCGCGATTCGCGCCCAGGGCGCGGGCGGCCAGAACGTCAACAAGGTGTCGAACGCCGTGCATTTGCGCTTCGACATCGGCGCCTCCTCGCTGCCCGACGAGATCAAGGCCCGCCTGCTGCAATTGCGCGACCAGCGCATCAGCGCCGACGGCATCGTGGTGATCAAGGCGCAGCAATTCCGCAGCCTGGAACGCAACACCTTCGCCGCGCTGGAGCGACTGCGCGAGCTGATCGCCCAGGCCGCCTTCATCCCGCGCCCGCGCCGCGCCACCAAGCCGACGCGCAATTCGCAGAAGCGCCGTGTCGACAGCAAGGTCCTGCGCGGCAAGGTGAAGGCCCAGCGAGGGCGCGTCAGCGACGGCTGAGCCCGGCGGCAGCTGTCGCGGCCGGGTGAAACAGTTTGTTGCAATTCGGCATTGAACCAATCGGTGCCGGCCCCATCTACATAAGCGTGCCGACATTCAATCGCGCAACGGAGCCGACCATGCAAGCCAACGCAGTCCTGAAATTTCTCGCCGATTCCCGCCGCTATCTCGGCCGGTAGGTCCACTTTCCCCCCCCCGGTGGCTGGTTTCCTCCTTCCAGCCGCCCGAAGGCCCCGCGCTTGTGGGGCCTTCGCCTTTGCGGAGGACGCGAGCCCGGACGCGAACGTTTCGGCTTTTCAGTAAGTCCAGAAACCACTGGAGCCACAAATGACCGATCGCACCATGAGCCTCATGGATGTTCTCGCCCCTCCCGGCAACGACTGGCTGAGGGAGCTTTGCCGTCGCAAGTCCGATCTTCCGGCGGGCGTGCGGATCGTGCGCTTCAGCGAAGCGGACGACGATCTGGTCGAAGACGGCGAAGCGATGGGTGCAGCGACCAGACGCCGGAAGCACGCGACCGCCTGAGGGGCTGGCGCTACAAATAGTCCGGATGGTGTTCCGCAAGCCAGCGGCGCGTCGTCGCCAGCAAGGCAGTCGCCTGCGCAATGCACTCGCTTACGGCTTCGGGCTCGATCGGGTCACCTTGGTAATCGCTGACATTGCGTTTGCGGCGCAGGGCATCCAGCACCACCCACGTCGTGTTAGCCAAACCCAGTGTCAAGGGCAAGGACTGGATCATGGTCTGGTGGTGCCCCGGTTCATTGGTCGATGGCCGGTAGCCGCTCGCCATCATCGCGATCAGTGCCAGCTGCATGATGGCCTTGTAGGCGACATCGAAGCGCGTTTCGTCGCTGATGATTTCGGCTCGCGCATCGACCAGATTGCGCTCCGCCGCCGCCAGCAGGCGCCGGATTTCCTGCGTCGTCGGCGCGTGCGGCTTAAGCCGGCCGATCTTGAGCAAGTTCTGCAAGGTCATGTTCGCTACCTATTAGCCAGATTTTCGATTCACGAATTACGCCGACCACAAAGCCGTCACCTGCCGCCTGCTTGCGCGCAAAGTCCGCGGGCTTCATCACGGTCGCATTGACGTCGCGCCGCAGAATCTCCTGAGTCGGCGCCAGCGCCTTCACCACGGCCGCGAATCCGGCGCGGCCCAACACCATCACATCCACATCGCTGCGCGGCCCCTCCTGTCCCGCCGCCACCGACCCATAAATGAAGGCCAGCGATATCTGATCGGCCAGCGGCGCCAAGGCGTCGCGCAGCACATCGGCAACACCTATGGTCTTGCGCAGGAATCCGGCCAGTTCCTCGAATACGGGGCAGGCGGTATTCGCCCGGTAATGCACCTGGCGCCCCGTCTCCTGCCTCAGCAGCAGGCCTATTTCGGTCAGCGCCCGCAGTTCGCGATGCAACGATCCCGGCGAGGCGCCGGTGATGCGCGCCAGTTCGCGCACATGGAGCGCGGCCTCGGGGTGCAGCAGCAAGGCTGCCAGCACCGCGGAGCGGGTTCCTCCCAGCAAGTGAGTGGCGAGTGACAGGGACGACATATCTAACCGTTCTCAAATTTGCTTCAAATGTAGCAATAATGAGAACACTAGGCAAGGGTTTTCGAACTGCAACAGTCGGCGCTGGCGGCGCGGCGCGGCGTGTTGCAGGAGTTCAATTCGACTCTGGCTCCTTTGATCCTGTCATATCGGCTCGCGACCGATAACCTTGCTAATATCATCGTGATGAATGGTGCTCTGCAACGTTCTCTTGAAGTCTTGCCTCCAGAAAGGCAATACGAAATTGAGAAGCTTGGTTCAGCGGAGCTGCGGCGGCGCCTAGTGCTTGAAATCGCCCGCTTGCTGCCAGAAATATTTGATGAAATTTCCGATAGCGCTGGCGCTTCGGAGTCGAATCGCGAAGTCGATCTCATCAATGGTCTGTTGGCATGGATTCGTCAGCAAGGTGTTGAGGTTGCACCCCTACTAACTCCAGCAAGAGCGCTACGCGCGGTGCATCCCGCTGGCGTTACACCCATTTATCCGCCGACGGGGCTTAGCGCACCTTGGCTTTTCACTGCGGGACGTGCCGATCCCTCTTTGTTTGCCGAGTTGCGCGCCGAGCTAAACAGTGCCGACAGGATTGACGTACTGGTCAGCTTTATTACCTGGAGCGGGTTGCGCAAGTTAATTGACGTATTGGAGTCGGTCACTGCCGTTGATGCATTTGGAATTCCTAGGACACGTTTTCGCGTGATCACGACCACCTATATGGGGGCAACAGAAGCGCGGGCTGTCGAGAAGCTGGCGAGCCTTCCCGGTGTCGAACTGAAAATTTCTTTGGATGGGCAGCGGTCACGACTACATGCCAAGGCGTGGATGTTTCACCGAAAGTCGGGCTTTGGTTCCGCGTTTGTCGGGAGCGCAAACTTGTCTGCCTCGGCGCTGCTCAATGGTATTGAGTGGACGGTTAAATTCACTCAGGTCGGACAGTCCGATTTGTTCGCAGCGGCTGCGGCACATTTCGAAACACTCTGGAATGACCCGGAGTTTCAGTCTTTTGACCCCGCCAACGAGGATCACCGGCAGCGGCTGCGCGTTGCTTTGGGTGAGGCGAGACAGCCCTACGCAGGCACCAATGTTGTCGCCATGCCGACTTGGTTCGACCTTCGGCCGCGGGCTTTTCAAGAGGCGATGCTGGAACGCCTTGCGGCCGAACGTCGCCATGGCCGCTTTCGCAATCTGGTGGTTGCGGCGACCGGTACGGGCAAGACGGTCGTGGCCGCATTCGACTATCTTCGGCAGACGCAGGCGGCGGGAACGCCACCGAAAATGTTGTTCATTGCCCACCGCGTCCAAATCCTTCAACAGGCACTTGCGACATTCCGCCAGATTTTGCGGCGACCAGATTTTGGTGAATTGCTGGCAGAGGGTTCTCAACCTGAGTCTCATCAGCATCTCTTTGCCACGATTGCGAGCGTGACAGCCCGCAAGTTGCTAGAAGCTTTCGGATCCGATTACTGGCACACGGTAATCATTGACGAATGTCACCACCTTCCTGCCGATTCATTCCGGCGATTTGTGAATGTGGTCTCTCCGCGTATTCTGCTTGGTCTTACAGCGACACCTGAGCGCGCGGACGGTGAGTCGATTCTGTCGTTTTTCAGCGCGCGTCCGGATGGCAGTCCTGCGGTCGAACTGCGCCTTTGGGATGCGCTTGATCAGCAGTTGCTTGCCCCCTTCGAGTACTACGCCACCCCAGATGAATGCGACCTGCGGCAGGTGACTTGGGGCCGCCCGCAGCTGGCGATCCAGCAGTTGGGGAACATCCTTGGTGCCGATCATGCGAGGGCTCGCCGGGTCATTGATGCGCTGAATCGTTACGTGGAAAACCACAGCGCGGTAAGAGCTATCGCTTTCTGCGTCGATATAGCACACGCCAATTTCATGGCGGATCGTTTCAACGAAACTGGATGGCCGGCCACGGCAGTAACCAGCCAGACGGCGGATGAGGATCGCCGGCAAGCTCCAGGGCGTTTGGCAGCCGGCGAACTTCGCATTCTTTGCACTTGTGACTTGTACAACGAAGGCGTCGACATTCCGGAAGCGAACACGCTGCTCTTCCTGCGTCCCACCCAAAGCCCGGTTGTGTTTGCTCAGCAGTTGGGACGCGGCTTACGGCTTTCTCCGAACAAGGACAGCTGTCTCGTTCTAGACTTTGTCGGACGCATTGCCGAGGGTTTTCGCTTCGACCGAATTTATCAAGCGATCACCGGATTGTCTCGCAAGCAGTTCGTCATCGAAATGACGGCGGGCTTTACCAGCCTACCGCCGGGCTGCCATATCCAGTTTGACCGTGTCGCCCGTGAGCGCGTGCTAGATGCGCTCAGGACGGTTGCCAACCAGACTTGGCGGCGTTTGACGAGCGAATTGCTGGCCTTTGCCCAAGGTCGCCCGCGCGAAACGATCCGGCTGGCAACTTTTCTGATTGAGCAGTGCATCGAGCTCGACGACATCTACGACGACCGGCATTCCGGGTGGACGGAGCTCAAGCGTGCTGCCGGCCTTGAATCTCGGCCGGTCGGTTCGGATGAGGAGTATTTCGGCAAGCGCTTCGCGGCGTTGGCGCACGTAAATGATGGCGAGCGCATTTCCATCATGCAGCGGATCGCTGATCAAGGCGTCCGCTTATGGTCCGAGTTACTTCCCCGCGAGCGACGCTTGGTACAGATGGTGGCCTATCAAGTAGTCGCGCAGAGAAGCGAGTTGCTGAATGGTGAGGAGTTCCTACGCCGGCTCGATGAATCACCGCTGATGCGCGAAGAACTGGGCGAGCTTGCCGAGTGGCTGGACATGCATGCCGATCTTGAGTCGGTTCCTGTTCCTGGACTGCCGGATGATTGGCCGCTGCTCCTACACGGAGCCTATAGTCGGTCGGAAATTCTTACTGCGGTAGGGCGTTGGGGTCCATCAGGCCGACCAAGAATGTCTGAGGGTTTGCTGAACATCGAGCAGTTGAAACTACAGTTGTTGTTTGTGACCCTTGACAAGAAGGAAGGCTTCCACGAGCGCGTGGCCTATCACGACTATGCCGTTAGCCCGGAGCTGTTTCATTGGCAGAGCCAGAACAGCGCGGGGGAAATCACACCGGCTGGTCGGCGTTATATCGAAAGTCCGGGCAACGGCTGGCGCTTCCAGCTGTTTGTACGTGAGACGACCGATCACCCCTTCATTGCGCTTGGCCCTGTAAATCTGGAGGGGCTTCCAACAGGCAGCAAGCCCATGTCCATGGTCTGGAAGCTTGAGCGCCCGATACCCACTGCATTGTTCAGACGCTTTACCGTATTGCGAACATAACAGCGGCATAGCCATCGCCAGTTTTTGGCTGACGAACATGCTTTCGTTTCTGAGGCATGTAGCATCAGAAAAACAAACAAAGCCCGGTATCACCCGGGCTTTGTTCATCCTGTCGCTGTTCCGACAGGCCTCATTGCTACCAATCAAACCCCTACCAAAGCGTCTCCCGCTCTGCACTCGCCGAAATCTTGTGGATGGTCAAATCGGTGCCGTTGAATTCGTCTTCGGCTTCGAGGCGGATGCCGACGAAGGCTTTCAGTGCGCCATAGACCAGCAGGCCGCCGCCGAAGGCGATGGCGATGCCCAGCGCGGTGCCGGCGAGCTGGCTCATGAAGGCGACGCCGCCCAGCCCGCCCAATGTTTTGGTTCCGAAGATGCCGGCGGCGATGCCGCCCCAGGCGCCGCACAGGCCGTGTAGCGGCCAGACACCGAGCACGTCGTCGATCTTCCAGCGGTTCTGCGTCAGCGTGAACATGAT
>JAPLRA010000267.1 GCA_026399445.1 Sulfuritalea sp. | reverse complement strand
TCCGTTGCCGGTAACCGACTACTTGAAGGCGATGGGGCGCTTCCGGCATCTGACCCCCGATCAGATTTCACACATTCAGGGCAAGGTCGTGGAAAATCTTGCTTTCGTCAAACAAATGACTCATCGCGCAAGTGCATAGGGGGAGTAAATGAGCAAGCAGGATTTGCCAGACAACGGTCTGGAACCCATCGAGAAGGCCAGCCGGGATGAACTGCAGGCACTGCAACTGAAGCGCATGCAGTGGTCGCTGCAGCACGCCTACGACAACGTGGCGCACTATCGCGCCAAGTACGACGCCGCCGGCGTGCACCCCGGCGATCTCAAGCAGTTGTCGGATCTGGCGAAGTTTCCCTTTACCACCAAGCTCGACCTGCGCGACACCTACCCTTACGGCATGTTTGCGACGCCCATGCGCGACGTGGTGCGCGTTCACGCATCCTCGGGCACTACCGGCAAGCCGACGGTGGTCGGCTACACGAAGAACGACATCGCGATGTGGGGGCAACTCATGGCGCGCTCCATGCGCGGCGCGGGATGTTCCGCCGACGACATCGTTCTCAACTCCTACGGCTACGGCTTGTTTACCGGGGGCCTCGGCGCCCACTACGGCGGCGAGGCTCTGGGTGCCACGGTGATTCCCATGTCCGGCGGTCAGACCGAAAAGCAGGTACAGCTGATTCAGGACTTCAAGCCCACCGTGATCATGGCGACGCCCTCATACGTGCTGACCATCGCCGACGAGATGATCAAGCAGGGCATGAAGGCGAACGGGAGCAGTTTGCGCGTAGGACTGTTCGGCGCCGAGCCCTGGACCAACGAAATGCGGCGCGAAATCGAGGAGCGCCTCGGCATCGATGCCATCGACATCTACGGCCTATCAGAGGTGATGGGCCCCGGCGTCGCCTGCGAATGTCTCGAGACCAAGGACGGTCCGCATATCTGGGAAGATCACTTCTACCCCGAGATCATCCATCCGGATACCGTCGAAGTGCTGCCTGACGGAGAAATGGGCGAACTGGTGTTCACCTCGCTGTCGAAGGAAGCCCTGCCCATCATCCGCTACCGCACCCGCGACCTGACGCGGCTGCTGCCGGGCACGGCCCGCACCATGCGGCGCATGGAAAAGATCACCGGCCGTAGCGACGACATGCTGATCATTCGCGGCGTAAATGTGTTCCCGACGCAGATCGAAGAAGTGCTGCTGAAGAACCCCAACCTGTGCGCTCAGTACCAACTGCAGGTGTCGCGCGACGGGCATCTCGACAAGCTGGACGTCTACGTTGAGGTACGCGCCGACCTGTCCAGCTCGATCGGAGAACTCAAGCGCCGCGAAATCGGCGCCGAGGTGAAGCACCACATCAAGGCCCTGGTCGGAGTCAGCGCCGACGTTCATGTCGTGGAAACCGACAAGGTCGAACGAACCCTGATCGGCAAGGCCAAGCGGGTCATTGACCGGCGGCCGAAATAAAGTCAATTCCGGGATTGCCTTAGGGGGATTGATGTATTATTGTGCTTAATCGCGCAATAGAGCGCATGAATTATAGTGCAGCATGCCGTTAGTAGTTTTGTAGCCAAACAAAGAGGAGACTTGCATGAAAAAAATACTGGCAAAAACATTGATTGCCGCATCAATCGCCGGAACCGCGCTTGCAGTTCAGGCTCAGGAAGTGACACTGAAGGTGCACCATTTCCTGTCACCGACGACCTTCATCCAGACCGGCGTATTCGAGCCATGGTGTGCGAAGCTCGGCAAGGAATCCAACAACCGCATCAAGTGCCAGATCTATCCGGCGATGCAGTTGGGCGGCACGCCGCCGCAACTTTTTGACCAGGCGAAGGATGGCGTCGCTGACGTCGTGTGGACAGTGCTCGGCTATTCGGCGAATCGCTTCCCGATGTCGGAGGTGTTCGAACTGCCCTTCACGATGACCAACGCCGAAGCCACCAGCCGCGCCGCCTGGGACTTCACCCAGACCTATGCCCAGCACGAATTCAAGGATGTCAAAGTTCTTGCTGTTCACGTTCATGGCCCCGGCTATCTGTTCACCACCAAGAAACAGATGAACACCATGGCCGATTTCAAGGGCATGAAGTTCCGCGCGCCGACTCGCCTGACCAACAAGATGCTCGCCGCGATGGGCGCAACGCCTGTCGGCATGCCGGTTCCCGCTGTTCCTGAAGCGCTGTCCAAGGGCGTGATCGACGGAGCGGTGATTCCCTACCAGGTGGTGCCCAGCATCAAGGTCAACGAACTGGTCAAGTACGCCGCCGAAACCGATCCGAAGTACCCGGCGCTCTACACCACGGTGTTCACCATCGCCATGAACAAGGCCAAGTACGAGTCGTTGCCGGCCGATCTGAAGAAGGTGATCGACAACAATTCCGGTCAGGAATTCTCGGCCATGGCGGGCAGGACCCAAGAAGCAGACGATGGCCCGGGACGTGAGAAGGTCAAGGCCTCCGGCGTGACGATCAACGTGATCCCCGCGGTCGAGCTCGCAAAATGGAAAAAAGCCACCGACAATCTGGACGACGAATGGGCGGCCAACATGACCAAGCTGGGTCATGACGGTCCGAAGTTGCTGAAGGCAGCCAACGACCTGGTGAAGAAGTACACCAAGTAAGGCCGATGCCGCACCGCCGGGGGCCGACCTGTATCGGTCCCCGGCATTCCCGTTCGTGGGCCGCAAGGCGCGGATGGGCTTTCTTGCAGAATTCAGGAGATATTCATGGCAGACGCTGTCTATGTGGACACGCAAGCGCGCCCCGACGCCCTGATCGGCCGGGTGCTGACCAAGGTTTGTCGCTTTTTCGCGTTTTGTGCCGGCATCATGCTGATCCTGATGGCGCTGATGTCGCTGGGAAGCATTGTCGGCCGTACGCTGTTCGACAAGCCGATCCTCGGTGACTACGAACTGGTACAGATGATGTCCGCCGTGGCCGTCGCGATGGCGCTACCCTTTTGCCAGATGATCCGCGGCCACATCATTGTCGATTTCTTTACCACCGCAATGCCTGGCAAGGTAAACAAGACACTCGACATCATTGCCAGCCTGGTGCTGGCCGTGGCCGGATTTGTATTTTTCTGGCGCATCACCGTCGGCATGCTCGAGTTGCGCGGCAATGGCGATGCCTCGATGCTGCTGAATCTGCCGACCTGGTGGGGTTATGCGCCGATGGTGCCGTCCTTCTTCCT
>JAPLRA010000393.1 GCA_026399445.1 Sulfuritalea sp. | reverse complement strand
GGCCGGTCGCTCCGGCAACTGGAACAAAGAGACCGGTCGCTATGATGGCTTGGTCTACCTGGATGGAAACAGGGAGAATGGTTTTATTCCGGCGCTACCAACTCAGCCGGTTGATTTGATCTATCTCTGTTTCCCCAACAATCCTACCGGCGTAACCGCTACCAAGGCGCAGTTGAAGCAGTGGGTGGATTATGCCAAGGCCAACAAGGCGCTGATTCTGTTCGATGCGGCCTATGAAGCCTTTATCACCGATGACGCGCTTCCGCATTCGATCTACGAGATAGACGGCGCGCGTGAAGTGGCTGTCGAATTCCGCAGTTTCTCCAAGACGGCAGGATTCACCGGTACCCGCTGTGCCTATACCGTCGTCCCGAAAGAGTGCATGGCCTATACCGAATCAGGTGAGGCCGTTGCTTTGCATGCGTTGTGGAATCGCCGGCATACCACCAAGTTCAACGGTGTCTCCTACCCGGTTCAGCGCGCGGCCGAAGCCGTCTACAGTCCGGAGGGGCAGGCGCAGATCAAGCAGCTGATTGCCTACTATCTGAACAACGCCCGATATATCCGTGAAAAGATGACGGCGCTGGGTTATGCCTGTATCGGCGGTGACAATTCGCCCTACATCTGGATCGACGGCAAGAGCGACTCCTGGGTCTTTTTCGACAAGCTCCTCAACGAGGCCGCGGTGGTGTGCACCCCGGGTGCCGGTTTCGGCAAGTGCGGCGAAGGCTATATTCGAATCAGCGCCTTCAACAGTTTTGAAAATGTACAAGAGGCGATGGAGCGCATCGGCGCGGCGCTTTGATCAGGCCGATGACATCATTGCCTGAACGCTTGATCGCGATTCATTACACAAGAGTCTGAAATTAAATGCCCATCACGAAAAGTTTTGAAGATCGCCTGACACCTGTTCTGGCCTCGATTGTCGAGCACTACGGCACCCCCTTCCATATCTATGATGAAAGAGGCATTCGCGAAACCGGCGAAGCGCTGAACCAGGCCTTTTCCGGTATCGACGGCTTCCGCGAGTTCTTTGCGGTAAAGGCCCTGCCCAATCCACGCATCATGCAGATCATGAAGTCACTGGGCTTTGGCTTCGATTGCAGCTCCGTGGCCGAACTGACGCTCAGCCGCCAGGCTGGCGTCACGGGTGAGGGAATCATGTTCACCTCCAACAACACCAGCCAGACCGATTTTCAGGCGGCCGCAGCCGATGGAGGCTGTGTGCTCAACCTGGATGACATCTCCCTGGTGGACAAGGTACCGCGGATGCCGGAGCTGATCTGCTTTCGCTATAACCCCGGAGCACGCCGCACCGGCAACAGCATCATCGGCACGCCGGTAGAAGCCAAGTACGGTGTCTCCCACGATCAATTGCTCGACGCCTACCGCCTCGCCAAGGCCCGGGGAGCCCGCCGTTTTGGACTCCATACCATGCTGGCCTCCAATGACCTCAATTACAGCTACATGGTTGAGACCGCCCGCATGCTGCTGGAGATTGTTACGTGGATTTCCAAGGAACTGGATATCCGCTTCGAGTTCATCAACATCGGCGGCGGGCTGGGCATACCCTACAAGCCCGAAGATGCCCCGCTGGATATTGGATCAATGGCGGCGGAGATTACAGCGTTGTTCGATGCCTTCAAGACACAACATGCTTATGCTCCAAAGCTGTTTGTCGAGAGCGGGCGTTACATGACCGGTCCCCACGGCGTCCTGGTCACGCGTGCGATCAATCGCAAGGAGATCTATCGTACCTATGTCGGGGTCGACGCCTGCATGTCCGCGCTCATGCGCCCGGGCATGTACGGGGCATATCACCACATCAGTGTGCTGGGCAAACAGGGACACGACGAAACGGTGGATGTGACCGGATCACTGTGTGAGAACAACGACAAGTTTGCCATCCAGCGCCCACTGCCTCGCATCGCGGATGGCGATATTCTCTATATCCACGACACCGGCGCCCACGGTCACGCCATGGGCTTCAACTACAACGGCAAGGCGCGCCCCAAGGAGTTGTTGTTCCGTGCGGATGGACGGGTTGAATTGATTCGACGGGAAGAGACGCTGGACGACCTGTTTGCAACTCTGACCTATGAGGAGGATGTTCTGGTAACGGGCCGGACATAGGGAGAGATGCAGAGGGCTGGACCCGCAGTCCGGCGGTTTCAGCTTTCCAGATAGCGTTCCAGCTTTTCCCGCAACTCGCCCTCGATCGGCACCGAGCCCCAGGTTCTCAGCGAGGCGAGCACGACGGTAAGCGTGGCCTCAACCCGTGCCACGCCACCGGAAGCGCCCTGGACATGGAGTTCCAGCGAACTCTTGCCGATGCGCTTGATCGACAACGACAGGCGCAAGGTCTCGCCGACCTTGCTCGGCGACAGAAATCTGCACTGGATGCTGCCCATCGGCACGCCAAGGCCTTTTTCGACGTGAAAGCGAGCGAAGTCGATGCCCAGCCCCTGGTTGAACCAGTCCTCGACGAGTTCGTTGAAGAGCACGAAATACTGGGGATAGAAGACAATTCCCGCCGGATCGCAATGATGGAATCGAATCAGCTTGTCACATTCGAAATGGGCGGCCGTCACGGGAGAGTCTCCTGACGGGTGGGGCCCGACGCTCACGCGTCGAGACGGTCGACAAAACGGACGATGGCATCGATGACGGCCTGCGTCTGATCCCGATGCGGCGAATGCCGGCAATCGGCCAGCTTCAGCAACTCGACGTCGGGCGTGGCGGTCGCTTGCGCGGCAATGGCTTCTATCTGCGCCATGCTGCGTCGTTCCAGCCGTAAAAAGTGCTTCGTACGTCGCGGTGATATTTGGCCAGCCGGTCCGGCAGGCCGGTGGTCTCGAATGCGCGCTTGGCCGCCTCGATGCTGCGGATGGAAATGTCTTCGACGAAGCAATGTGGCGCCATGGCCACCAGGCCCGCCACCGCAAAGCGGCCGTCACCCGCGTGCAGCAGGGAAATCGAGGCACCGTCGGAGTGGCCTACCAGTACCGGGCTCTCGATGTTCAGGGTCGCCAGCAGTTCGGGCAGCGCCTCGCGCGCTTCGTGATGCATGAAATCGGTGTCGAACGGCTCTAGCAGAACATCCGACTGGCCGTAACCGTAACGCGAGTAGACCAGCGTCCGGCAGCCCGTCGCTGCGGCGAGGCGTGACGGAAAGTCGCGCCACATGGCCACCGAACCCAGACCTTCGTGAAGCAGCACCAGCGTCGGGCGGTTGATCTGGTGGGCCGGGATCAACTGATACTCGAGATTGCGGCCGCCGGCCGAGACGAAGCCGCTATGCATTCGTCACACGCCGAGGAAGCGGTGCATCAGCTCCGCATTTTCCGAAAGTGCTTTGGAGTCTCCGGCAAACACCACCCTGCCCTTCACCAGCACCACGCTGCGATTCGCCAGCGCCATCACGGCGGCGTAGTTCTTGTCCACGATCACCGTCGCGATGCCGGAAGCGCGAATGGTCTTGATGATGCTCCAGATCTCCTTTGCGATCAGCGGTGCCAGGCCTTCGGTGGCTTCATCGAGGATCAGCAAGTCGGGATTGGTCATCAGCGCGCGACCGATGGTCAGCATCTGCTGTTCGCCGCCGGAGAGTTGTGCGCCGCCATTGTTCAGGCGTTCGCCCAGGCGCGGGAAGGTGTGTATGACGCGGTCGAAATCCCACTCGTGGCGGCCTTCGACGCCGGCGCGCGCCGCCATGATCAGATTCTCGCGCACCGACAGATTGGGGAAGATGCCACGGCCTTCGGGCACATAGGCGATGCCGCGCCGGGCGATCTCGTGCGTTGCCGCCTTGGTCATGTCGGCGCCGCGCACCTTGACCATTCCTTCGCGGGGACGGACCAGGCCGAGCATGGTCTTCAGCAGCGTGGTCTTGCCCATGCCGTTGCGCCCCATGAGGCCGATCGTCTCGCCCTTGCGCACGGAGAAATCGATGCCGTGCAGGATGTGGCTGACGCCGTAAAAGGTATGCAAGCCGGTCGCTTCGAGGAGGATGTCAGTCATGCAGCAACTCCTCGCCGCCGAGATAGGCCAGTTGCACCGCGGGACTGGAGCGCACTGCATCCGGCGTTCCGGATTCCAGCACTTCGCCGTTCACCATGACCGTTAGCCGATTCGCCAGCGCGAATACCGCATCCATGTCGTGTTCGATCAGCATGATGGCGTGGTCGGCGGTAAGGCTCTTGATCAATTCCACCATGCGCTGCGACTCATGCGGCCCCATGCCGGCCAGCGGCTCGTCGAGCAGCAGCAGGCGCGGCTGCGTTGCCAGGCACATGGCGATTTCGAGCTGGCGTTGCTCGCCATGCGACAGGGTGGCGGCGACGCGCTGTGCGCGATGAGCGAGGCCTGCAGCGGCCATCGCTTGTTCCGCGCGCCGGTTGATGTCGTCGTATCCCTCGGCTCGCTGAAAGACCTGGAAGGCCTGCGGCGTGCGCGATTGCGCAGCCAACCGGCAATTCTCGAAGACCGTGAAGGGCAGGAAGATGTTGGTCTTCTGATAGCTGCGGCCGATGCCGAGACGAGAAATCTGGTCGGAGGCATGGCCGGCGATATTCCGGCCTTCGAACAGCACCTCGCCCGACGTCGGCGGCAAATCACCGGACAGCAGGTTGGTCAGGGTCGTCTTGCCGGCGCCGTTGGGGCCGATCACGACGTGGATTTCACCAACGAAGAGGTCGAGCGACACATCGCTCACCGCGACCAGCCCGCCAAAACGCTTGGTCAGCCCTTTGGTCCGCAGGATCGGCTCACTCATCTGCCGCCTCCGCCGCAGGCTTCCTGCCGAACTTCTGCGCCAGTCCGGCCATGCCTTGCGGCAGGTACAGCGCCACCAGCATGATGAACAGGCCCATGGCCAGTTGCCAATGCTTGGCCGATGCGCCGAACCATGCCTGGTTGGACAGCACTTCCTGCAGCAGCACGAAGGCAAATGCGCCGATCACCGCGCCGTGCAGCGTGCCCATGCCGCCCAGGATAACCATCATCAGCACTGCACCCGACTGGTGCCAGGACAGGATTTCGGGATTGACGAAGCCGTACTGCGCCGCCGCCAGATACCCGGCAACGCCCGCCAGGGCACCGGAAAGCACGAAGCTGGACAATTGGTAGCGGAACACCGGAAAGCCCAGGGCGCGCATGCGGTGCTCGTTCACCTTGATGCCGAGCAAGGCCCGCCCGAACGTCGACCCGAGTACGCGGCGCAGCAGCAGGTAAGCCGCCAGTGTCAGGGCCAGCACCAGCCAGTAGAAGTTGTCGAGTTTTTCCAGATTAAGGAGCTCGACCTCGCCCAATTTCATCACCGGTTTGGCATAAATATAGATGCCGTCCGAGCCGCCGCCGATCTTGGTGTCGTGAAAAATGAAAAACAGCATCTGGGAAAATGCCAGCGTGACCATGATGAAGTAGATGCCGCGCGTGCGCAGCACCAGCATGCCGGTGATCAGCGCGAACAGCGCGCAGACGCCGATAGCGCCCGGCAGCGACCACCACAGGCTGACCGTCTCATACTTCGGCGCGACCGAAGTAGGCGGCGTGGCCGAAGCTGACGAGGCCCGTGTAACCGACCAGCAGATCGAGGCTCATGGCGAAGATGGCCATGATCAGGACCTTGGTCAGCAGTTGCATGTAGAAGGTGCTCTCGAGCAGCGGAAACATGGCGAGCAGGCCGACCACCAGCCAGGGCAGGAAACTGAGCAGGCGGGAGTTCATCTCATGTCTTCCCGAACAGGCCTTGCGGCCGCCAGACAAGCACGAGGGCCATGAGTACGTAGACGATCATGCCGGCCACTTCCGGCACCAGCACCTGGCCGAAGGTCTCGGCCAGCCCGATCATCAGCGAGGCCGCCATGGCCCCCTTGACCGAGCCGATGCCCCCGATGACAACGACCACAAAACAGATGATCAGCACCTGGCCACCCATGTTGGGGAACACCGACGACAGCGGCGAGTTGATCATGCCGGCAAAAGCAGCCAGCGCAATGCCGAGAGCGAAGACGAGGGTGTAGATCAGCTTGATGTCGATGCCGAGCGATTGCACCATGTCGCGATTGCTGGCACCGGCGCGGATCATCATGCCCAGCCGGGTCTTCTGGATCAGGAAGTAGAGCCCTGCCGCCAGCAGCAGGCAGACGCCGGAGATCGCCAGGCGATAGACCGGATAGGAGAGGTTGTCGGTCAGCGGAATCGAGGCGTTGAGCAGCGCCGGCACGGCGACGCCATGTACATCATCGCCCCAGATCAGGCTGCGCAACTCCTCGAATACCAGAATCAGGCCGTAGGTGAGCAGCACCTGATAGAGGTGATCGCGCTGATACAGATGGCGGAATAACAGCCGTTCCAGCCCCATGCCGAGGATCACGGTGAGCGGGATTGCCAGCAGGATGGCCGCCGTCAGGCTTCCGGTCAGGCTGGACAGCGACCAGGCCAGATAGGCGCCGACCATGTAGAA
>JAPLRA010000060.1 GCA_026399445.1 Sulfuritalea sp. | reverse complement strand
GGCGCTGGTGGTACGGCGAATATCCAGCGCATGCAGCCGCTGGCTTGCCAACTGGTAAATGTCGCAAAGCCATTTACCCTTGACGGAGGCGACGAAAGCATCGGCCGCCTGCGGATCGTGGCCGACAAAAACTTCGCGCACCTCGTCGCCGACTTCGAAGGCCTGCGGCCCGATGGCCGGGCCAAGCCACGCCATGAGGCGCGTCCCCGGCTCGCCCATCGCAGCCACCGTTGCTTCGATCACGCCCGCGGCGAGTCCGCGCCAGCCCGCATGGGCGATGCCGACTACGGCGGCCTTCTCGTCGCACAGCAGCACCGGCAGGCAATCCGCAGTGAGCACGGCGCAGACCACGCCGCGTTGTCGCGTAAAACTGGCGTCGGCCTCCACGCCGGACGTCGCCGCGGCCGCATCGACGCAGCGCGCACCATGCACCTGCGTGAGCCACGTCGGTTCGGCCGGCAACTCGCGGCGCAGCCGCGCACGATTCGCGGCCACCGCAGCGGGATCATCACCAACGTGAGCGCCGAGGTTGAAGCTGCCCCACGGCGCACGGCTCACCCCGCCCTTGCGCGTCGTCGAAAGCGCGCGAACGCCGGGCGGCGCCGGCCAGTCGGGGAGGATGAAACTACTCATGCCGCAACGCGTCGAGCAATTCCGCGAAGTCGGCCGGCAGTGGCGATTCCCAGGCCATTTCCACACCGGTAGCCGGGTGGCGCAAGGCCAGCCGCCAGGCATGCAGCGCCTGACGCGAAAACGCATCGAGCCGCGCATCGCCGCACTTGTTGCGGCCATACACCGCATCACCGGCCAGCGGATGCTTGATCGAGGTGAGGTGGACGCGAATCTGATGGGTGCGCCCGGTTTCCAGCCGGCACTCGAGCAGCGTACCTCTGGCGAAGCGTTCGAGCACTGCGTAATGAGTGCGTGCCTCCTTGCCGCCGGCGCGCACGATGGCCATCTTGGTGCGCTGCAGGGGATGACGGCCGAGCGGCGCGTCGATGGTTCCGTCGCGCTCGACATTGCCCAGCACCAGAGCCAGATAGTGCCGCTTGACCGACCGCGCCTGCATCTGCCGCACCAGGTCGGTCTGCGCCGTCAGCGTCTTCGCTATCACCAGCAAACCGCTGGTGTCCTTGTCGAGACGATGCACGATGCCGGCGCGGGGTATGCCGGCGAGCTGCGGCGCATGGTGCAGCAGCGCGTTCAGCAGCGTGCCGGTAGGATTGCCGTTGCCGGGATGCACCACCAGTCCGGCCGGCTTGTCGATCACGATCAGGTGTTCGTCCTCAAACACCACGTGCAGCGGAATGTCCTCGGCGGACTCGGCAAGAGTCGGCGCTGGCGGTACGGCGGCGCCAAGGTCGAACTCGATGCGCTCACCGCCATACACCTTGCGTTTCGACTCCGCCTCGTCGCCGTCGAGGCGAATCAGGCCGTCCTTGACCCAGCCCTGCAAACGACTGCGCGAGTGTTCCGGAAACAGCTTGGCCAGGGTCGCGTCGAGCCGCCAGCCCGCGCACTCTGCCGGAACCTCCACCGTCAAGGGCAAGCAGGGGCTTCGGCTATAATCGGACGGATGTTCATGCGAGGTTTTCACCATGCGTAGTTTAACGGCATTCCTGCGGGCGCTCGCCCCCATCGTGGTCATCGGTGCCAGCCTCGGTACCACTTTGCTCGGTGGTTGCGGGCTGCTTCCCGGCGAGATCG
The DNA here is from genome assembly GCA_026399445.1 of Sulfuritalea sp. Classification (GTDB taxonomy): domain Bacteria; phylum Pseudomonadota; class Gammaproteobacteria; order Burkholderiales; family Rhodocyclaceae; genus Sulfuritalea. Next base: position 9,620 of record JAPLRA010000060.1, on the reverse strand, counting down.
ACGAAACCGCCGGCTGGACGCCCAACAAGCTCTATGCCGAGGCCAAGAGTTCCATGGCCGACGGCGCCTACGACAAGGCCATCAAGTATTTCGAAAAGCTCGAAGCGCGCTTTCCCTACGGCCGCTACGCGCAGCAGGCCCAGCTTGAAGTCGCCTACGCCTATTTCCGCCAGCAGGAAGCGGCATCCGCCATTGCCGCTTGTGACCGCTTCATCCGCCTGCACCCGAACCATCCGAACGTCGACTACGCCTACTATCTGAAAGGCCTCGCCAACTTCAACGCCGCGACTCCTTCGATGCCTTCAAGGTGCTGGTCAATAAATATCCCGAAAGCAAGTACACGCCCGACGCAACGGCGCGCATGAAGTACCTGGTCAATGCGCTGGCTTCCCATGAAGTACACGTGGCCCGCTTCTACATGAAGCGCGAAGCCTATGTTGCCGCGGTCAACCGCGCGCAGACGGCGATCAAGACCTACCCGGATGCGCCGGCCAATGAAGAGGCGCTGTTCATCATGGTCAAGGCCTACGACCTGCTCGGCATGAACGACCTGCGCGACGACGCCGAACGTGTGATGCGCAAGAACTTTCCCAAGAGCGAATACTACGTGCGCGGCCTGAACCAGGTGACGCCCTGGTGGAAGCTCTGGTAGACCGCTGAGCGACACGTCCGCCCGGATGCCTTCAGGCAGGCCGGGCACGAAACAATTCGAGGAGTCCCCATGTCCGTCGACATTCAGTCGCCTTCCCTTTGCATCGGCATAGTCGGCACCGGCGCGATGGGCCGCGGCATCGCCCAGATCGCTGCCCAGGCCGGCATCCGCGTGCTGCTGTTCGACGCGCTGCACGGAGCGGCGGCCAGTGCGCGCGAAACCGTCATCGCCACGCTGGGCAAGCTGGCAGAGAAAGGCAAGATCTCCGCCGAGTCGCTCGCCTCCGCATCGGCCAAACTGGAAGTCGTGGCGAAACTGGACGGACTCGCGTCGGCGCAGATCATCGTCGAGGCCATCGTCGAAAACCTCGACGTCAAGAAGGCCCTGTTCCAGCAGCTGGAAGACATCATCACCGCGAACTGCATTCTTGCAACCAATACCTCGTCACTGTCGGTGACCTCGATTGCCGCCGCCTGCAAGCGGCCGGAGCGCGTCGGCGGTTTCCATTTCTTCAATCCCGTGCCGCTGATGAAGATCGTCGAGGTGATCGACGGTCTGGTCACCGCGCCCTGGGTCTCCGAGGCGCTGCTCGCACTCGGCCAGCGCATGGGCCACACGGCGGTGCGCGCGAAGGACACGCCGGGCTTCATCGTCAATCATGCCGGGCGCGGCTTCGTCACCGAAGCGCTGCGCATCCTCGGTGAAAGCGTGGCCGACTTCCCGGAGATCGACCGCATCATGCGCGAGGCGGCGGGCTTCCGCATGGGCCCCTTCGAACTGCTCGACCTCACCGGTCTCGATGTTTCGCAGCCGGTCATGGAATCGATCTACCACCAGTACTATCAGGAACCGCGCTACCGGCCCTCGGCGCTCGCCGCGCAACGACTGGCCGGCGGACTACTGGGACGCAAGACCGGGCGCGGCTTCTACACCTATGTCAATGGCGCACCCAATCCGATGCCGGTAGCCCCGGTTCCCACCGCGAAGCCCTCAAGCGTCTGGGTCAGCCAGACGCATCCGGAATGGGCCGAGGTCTTGCGTGAAATCGTCGCCAGCGCGAGCGTTGCCGTCGAAACCGACCACGCACCCAGCGGCGAGGCCTTGTGCATCGTTACCCCGCTAGGCGGCGACGCCACCACCAGCTGCCTGATGCAGGGTCTCGATCCGCGACGCACGGTCGCCATCGACGGACTGTTCGGGCTGGCCGCCGGCAAGCGGCGCACCCTGATGACCACGCCGCTGACCACCGCCGCGATGCGCGATGCGGCGCATGCCCTGTTTGCCGCCGATGGCACGCCGGTCAGCGTGATCCGCGACAGCGCCGGCTTCGTCGCGCAACGCATCATTGCCTGCATCGTCAACATTGGTTGCGACATCGCCCAGCAGCGCGTCGCCAGCCCGGCCGACATCGACCGCGCGGTCAGCCTTGGGCTGGGCTACCCCAAAGGCCCCCTGGCCTTCGGGGACGCGCTGGGCGCCATGAACATCCTGACCGTGCTGGAGGGCATGCAGCAGTTCTACGGCGATCCGCGCTACCGCCCCAGCCCGTGGCTCAAGCGCCGCGCGCTGCTCGGCGTTTCTCTGCTGACCGACGAAGCCTGAACATGCACACGCCGTCGGAACTTGCCGCCTTCCGCCTGCGCCACACGCTGCGCGTGCGCTGGTCCGAAGTCGATCCGCAGAACATCGTCTTCAACGGCCACTACCTCAGCTACTTCGACATCGGCATCACCGAATACTGGCGCGCCATCGGCCTGCCCTACCCGGAAGGCATCGCCGGCACCGGCGGCGACCTGTTTGCGGTGAGAAGCGTGATCAACTACCACGCCTCGGCGCACTTCGACGAATTCCTGGAAATCGCCGTGCGCGCCGCCAAGCTCGGCAACTCCAGCATGACCTTCGAGATGGGCATCTTCCGCAATGGCGAACGCCTGATCAGCGGCGAGATGGTTTACGTCAATGCCGACCCGGAAACCCGCAAGTCGCGCCCCCTGCCCGAGAAGCTGCGCACGGCGATTGAACTGTACGAGGCGAGCGGCACGCTGTAAGCAATGCGCGGGCAGGGAGTCGGCGCCGGCAAAGCGGCGACCAGGCCACGTTCAGCGAAAACCCAATCGATTTCGTCAACATTTCCATTCGACCGGAAGCACCCCGGGTATTGACTCTGATCAACAGGCAATGCATCGCCAAGAGTAAGATTCCTCTTGAGTTTCAAATGGTCGCCCGCGGCGAGAGCCGTCACAATTACTATCGGCCCCGGTCGAAAATTGCTGTGAACGCCCCAGAAGAATTCAAACTCGACGAGAGCCTGATCGACCGCAAGGTGATGGATCGGCGCGTCACTGTGTTCACCGAGCGCTCGGTAGCCGCCGCAGTGACCTCGCCGCTGGGCACGTTGCTGCTGGCGTGGGTTCAGGCAACCGTCGCGGGATGGGGCACGGCGTTGCTGTGGCTTTGCGCAATCAATCTGGTTGAACTGCTGATCATCGGCATCGGTTACCGCTATCGCCGGGCCCAATCGCGCGGCGAGGACGCCTTGCCTTGGGCGCACCGGATGATTTTCGCCACGTTTCTGGTCGGCCTGGCGTGGGGTTCCACGGTATGGATCTTCTGGACCGAGGGGCAGTATCTCTACTACCTGCTCAACCTGACCGTTCTCATTGGCGTTTCGGGTATCTGTGTCGTCGTAATGTCGCCGTTCCGCATGGCGACGGTCCTGTTCAATGGCGGCTTGCTGCTGTTGCCGGTTCTGCATCTGGCATTTTTCCCGAATTATTTGAACGTGGAAATTGCCGCGGGCCTGACGATCCTGTTCGTCCTGCTACTGCAATACGGGCGCGTCGCGGAGCAGCAACTGACCAGCAGCCTGCAACATGCCGAGCGCAACAAGGAACTGGTCAGCGACCTTTCCCAACGCACAGCCGCACTTGAGGCAAGCCAGGCCGACCTGAATCGGGCGCAGGCGATCGGCAACATCGGCAGTTGGACCTGCGACCTGACCAACGGCACGATGCGCTTGTCGGCCGAGACCTGCCGCATCTTTGGCCTGCCGCAAGACACGATGGGCAATCATGAAGTCTACCTGACCCGCGTCCATCCTGAAGACCGGGCTGCGGTGCACCTTGCCTGGCAGTCTGCGCTCGACAATGGGGATGCCTTCGACAATGAGCACCGCATCATTGTCGGCGACCAGATCCGCTGGGTCCGCCAAAAGGCGGAGATGTCCTTCGACGGCGGCACAAGACCGAAGCATTGTGTGGGAACAACGCAGGACATCACTGAACGCAGGAAGGCCGTCGAGGCCTTGCGCGAACAGGAAGAGTTCTTCCGCCTGATAGCCGAAAACATTGGCGACTTCATCGCGGTTCTCGATCTGGAAGGACGGCGCCTCTACAACAGCCCCTCCTATCGCCATTTCTTTGGCGGCGAAAGGGACTTGCGCGGCACGGATTCCTTTGCAGAGATCCATCCCGACGACCAGGAACACGTCAGGCAGGTTTTCCGCGAGACGATACAGAGTGGCGTCGGGCACCAGATCGAATACCGCTTCCGCACGGCAGACGGCCGCGTCAGGCTGCTCGAATCGCTCGGCGGCGTAATCCGGGACAGTACGGGCCGCGTCGCACGGGTGGTGGTCGTTTCTCACGACATCACCGAGCGCAAGAATGCTGAAGAAGTGCTGCGGGAAAGCGAGCAGCACTTCCGCACCCTTGCCAATGGCGGCTCGACGCTGATCTGGACTTCCGGCCTGGACAAACAGTGCAACTACTTCAACGAGCCCTGGTTGCACTTCACCGGCAGGTCGCTGGAGCAGGAGGTGGGCGATGGCTGGCTGCAGGGCGTGCACCCGGATGACCTCGACCAATGCCTGCAAACCTATGTCGAAGCCTTCGACCGGCGCGAGCCCTTCAGCATGGAATACCGGATTCGACACGTCGATGGCTCCTACCGCTGGATACGCGATGACGGAAATCCGCGCTACGACAGCCAGGGAGGGTTTCTCGGCTACATCGGTTTCTGCGTGGATATTTCGCTGCAGAAGGAATCCGACGAGAAGATCAGGAATCTCGCCTTCTACGATCCGCTCACCGGCCTGCCCAACCGGCGGCTATTGCAGGACCGGCTGGAAAAGGCGCTGGCAGCGAGCACCCGCCACAAACGTGAAGGGGCGCTGCTGTTCATCGACCTGGACAATTTCAAAACACTCAACGATACCCTCGGCCACGACATAGGCGACCTCCTGCTGCAACAGGTCGGCCAGCGTCTGAGCGGCTGCGTGCGCGAGAGCGACACGGTCGCCCGCTTGGGCGGCGACGAATTCGTGGTAATGCTGGAAGACCTCAGCGAGGACAAGCAGGACGCCGCCAGCCAGGTCGAAGCCGTGGGCGAAAAGATCCTCGCCACACTCAACCAACCCTACCAGCTCGCCCAGTATGCCTATCGCAACACCCCCAGTATCGGGGTCTCCCTGTTCGCCAACCACGAAATGACCATCGATGAACTCCTGAAGCAGGCTGATCTGGCGATGTACCAGGCCAAGGCGGCAGGCCGCAATGCCATGCGCTTTTTCGATCCGGCAATGCAGGCCGTGGTCACCTCCCGCGCTGCGCTGGAAGCAGGATTGCGCGAGGCGATTCAGAAAAGCCAGTTCCTTCTCCATTACCAGGCCCAGGTCGATGACCAGGGTCGGGTGACAGGGTCCGAGGCGCTGCTGCGCTGGCATCACCCCCTACACGGCATGGTGTCTCCGGCCGAGTTCATTCCGCTGGCCGAAGAAACGCGGCTGATCCTGCCTCTGGGCCAGTGGGTGCTGCAAACCGCCTGTACCCAACTGGCGCGATGGGCCACCCGACCGGAAATGGCCCACCTGACTCTTGCCGTGAATGTCAGCGCGCATCAGTTCAACCAGACGGATTTCGTCGATCATGTGCTGGGGGCAATAGGCGATTCCGGCGCCAATCCGAAGCGATTGAAGCTCGAACTCACCGAAAGCCTGCTGGTGCACAATGTGCAGGAGATCATCGAGAAAATGTCCGCCTTGAAGGCCCGGGGCGTGGGTTTTTCGCTCGACGATTTCGGCACCGGCTATTCGTCGCTGTCCTACCTGAAGCGCCTGCCGCTGGATCAGTTGAAGATCGACCAGTCTTTCGTGCGCGACATTCTGGTCGATCCCAACGATGCCGCAATTGCCCGAACCGTCGTAGCGCTGGCGCAGAGCCTCGGACTGGGAGTGATCGCCGAGGGCGTCGAAACCGGGCCGCAAAGAGCGTTTCTGGCCGAGTCGGGCTGCAACGCGTACCAGGGCTATTTCTTCAGCCGGCCGCTGCCCATCGCCGGCTTCGAGGAGTACGCGAAGCAGATGTAATGCGTCGCGTCGCCGTCTCGGACTCTGTCTGCCGGGGACGCCCCTTCGGGGCCGGCAAACGCCGACTTTTGCCAGCCTTCACTTGCCGCGCTGTCGCCTCGCCTCGAACAAACAAATGCCGGCCGAGACGGAAACGTTGAGGCTTTCCACGCTGCCGTGCATCGGGATCTTCGCCAGTTCATCGCAGGTCTCGCGCGTAAGGCGGCGCATGCCGTCGCCTTCCGCACCCAATACCCAGGCGCAGGGTCCCTTCTGGTCGATGGCATAAAGCTCCTTGTCCGCCTCGCCTGCCGCACCGACAACCCAGATGCCGCGCTCCTGCATCTCGCGCAGACTGCGCGCCAGATTCGTCACCACGATGTAGGGAACCGTGTCGGCGGCGCCGCTGGCGACCTTGATCACCGTCGCATTGAGGCCGCAGGCCTTGTCCTTGGGCGCCACCACCGCATGCACGCCGGCGGCATCCGCCACGCGCAGGCAGGCGCCGAGATTGTGCGGATCGGTGATGCCGTCCAGCACCAGCAGCAGGGGCGGTTCGGTCAGTCCATCCAGCACGTCGTCGAGCGTAACGTGTTTCGCCTGCGCGGCGACCTTTGCCACCACGCCCTGATGCTGCGTGCCGCCGGCCAGCCCATCGAGGCGCTTGGCGTCGGACAGGATGACGCGCACGCCGTGGGCCTCTGCCAGCTTCAGCAGGTCGCGCATGCGGCCGTCCTGGCGGCCTTCGGCAACGGTGATCTCCTTTACGTCATCGGCGGCATGACGCAGCTTGGCGGTGATGGCATGAAAGCCGTGGATGAGCCGGGTATCAGTCATTGCCTTGGTCCTTGAGAATGCGTACTTCGCGCTGAGGATAAGGGATCGCGATGCCCGCCTGCTTGAAGCCCCGCCAGAGGGCGAGGTTGATGTCCGAGCGCAAGCCGCCCACGCCCTGCTCCGGGTCACCGACCCAGAAGCCGAGTTCCAGATTGATGCCGGAGTCGGCAAACTCCTTGAGCAATACCGCCGGGGCCGGGTCGGCCAGCACGCGTGGCTGCGCCGTGGCGGCCGCGGCCATGATGGACATGGCGCGCTCCAGGTCGCTGTCGTAGCTGACCTGCACCGGCAGAGCGATGCGCACCTGGCGGTCGCTGTAGGACTCGTTCTGCACCACCGAGCCCACCAGCAGTTCGTTGGGCACCAGCGCTTCGAAGCCAGCGAGGTTCTTCAGCACGGTGTAGCGCGTGGTGATGCGCGTCACTTCTCCGCGGTCGTTGCCGACGGTGATGATGTTGCCGATGCGGATCGAATTGTCGAGCAGGATGATGAAGCCCGAAACATAGTTGCTGGCGATCTTCTGCAGGCCGAAGCCGAGGCCGACGCCGAGCGCGCCGCCGAACACCGACAAGGTGGTGAGATCGATGCCGACCATGGGCAGGCCGATCAGCACCGCCAGCAGGATCAGCAACGCCCTGGACAGTCGCGCGAAGACCGCGCGCAGATTGTTGTCGAGGCCGACCGCCGCATTCAGTCGCGCCTCGACCGCGCTGCTCAACCAGAGCGCGACGAGTACGGTGGCCAATACCGCGGCGAGGCCCTGCAAGACATGCCACAGGCTCAGTTTCTGTTTGCCGGCATTGAACGACACGGATTCCAGCACCCCGATCACATCGGGCAGCAGGCCGGTGATGTGCAAGGCCACGATCGCCCAGACCAGCAGGGCAAACACACGCTCGAACTGAGCCAGCCAGGTGGCGTCGACAAAGCTGAGCCGCAGCACGTAAAACACCACGCGAATCACCGCCAGCGATGAGAGCAGCGGCAAGGCCAGCGAGAACAGGCCGACATGAATCCACTGCTGCGCCAGAGGACGCGCCAGCAGCACCAGAATCAGCGCGAACAGCGGGAAGGCGATGCGCTTCAGCCCGCCGTGGCCCAGTTCCCAGGCGCGACCAGCGCCGACCTGCCTGCCGCGCAGCACGCGTTCGCCCAACTTGGCCAGCAGCAGGCACGCCGCCAGCGCCAGCAGTTGCCAGACCAGGTCGGGCTCACGCAGGTCGGCAAGCACGCTGCGCCACAGGCTGGCCAGTTCGTGTTCAGTCATCTCAATTCGTTCCGCTCATTTTTTCCGCATCACCCCGGTGCCGTTGCCAATTATCCAGATAGCGCCGCACCAGCGCCGGATTGCCGCGCAATATCAGCAGGTTTTCGGCATTGCGCGCCTGTGCCGACCAGGTGAAATTGTAGCTGCCGGTGATGACGATACCATGCGCGCCCGGCGCATCGATCAGCAGCACCTTGTTATGCGCAGCGGCGTAGCGCGTTTCCAGCCAGACCGGGATGCCCTCGGCGGCGAGCTTGGGAATCAGGGAATTGTCGCCCTTGCTCACCATCTCCTTGTCAGCCAGGATCTCGACCGTCACGCCGCGCGCCTTGGCATCCTGCAGCGCCCTGGCAATCGACCGGCTGGTGAGCAGATAGGCCTGGACATGAATACTGGTTTTCGCTTCGCCCAGCGTGCGCACGACGGCGCCTTCGGCATCGTCCCAGGGCGTGAACAACACCTCGACCGTGCCCGTCGCCGGCAGCGGTGCCGCGCCAGCGACGACGGCCCAGCACAGCAGCAGCGCCGCGAGCAGCTTTCTACGCAGTTGCGTCATTTGGCGCGTTCCAGCACCGCGGCATAGAAGGCATCCGTGGCGTGCTTCTGCGGCGACAGGCGCATGTCCTCGCCGCAGTCGATGACGATGCCCTGCGCGGCCAGCACCTCCTGCGCCGACAGGCGATGGAAGTCGGCGTGGCCGGCGAGAAATGCATCGACGATGGCTTCATTCTCTTCACCCAGAATGCTGCAGGTGGCATACACCAACCGGCCGCCGGGCTTCAGCAGCTTTGCCGCCGCGGCAAGAATCGCGGCCTGTTTTACGTTCAGCTCATCGACGCTCTGCGGCGATTGCCGCCACTTCAGGTCGGGGTTGCGGCGCAGCGTGCCCAGACCCGAGCATGGCGCGTCGACCAGCACGCGATCGACCTTGCCCTGCAGCCGCTTGACCCGTGTGTCGTTCTCGCCCGAAAGGCAGGCCGGATGCACGTTGGACAACCCGGCCCGCGCTGCACGCGGCTTGAGCTTGGCCAGTCGCTTGTCGGATACGTCGAAGGCATACAGCCGTCCGGTGGAGCGCATCAAGGCACCGAGGATCAGCGTCTTGCCGCCGGCGCCGGCGCAGAAATCCACCACCATCTCGCTGCGTTTTGGCGCCAGCAGATAGCCGAGCAACTGCGAGCCCTCGTCCTGCACTTCGATGCGGCCATCGAGATAGGCCGGATGCTTCTGCAGGTAGGGCTTGGTCTTCAGCCGCAGCCCCAACGGCGAATAGGGGCAGGGCGTGGCGACGATGCCGTCGGCGGCAAGACGCGCGATCACGCCATCGCGCTCCGCCTTCAGCGTATTCACCCGCAGATCGAGCGGCGCCGGTGTGTTCAGCGCGCGGGCCATGGCCAGCAGTTCCTCGGGCGACATGCGCGGCGCCAGGCGCTCGACCAGCCAATCGGGAAAATCCAGCTGCTCGGCCAGCGTCAGTTCCGGTTCCGGCTGGCGCCGGATGTCCGCCAGCCACTCGGCTT
>JAPLRA010000300.1 GCA_026399445.1 Sulfuritalea sp. | reverse complement strand
GCCCCGATTTCATGACGGTCAAGGTGGTGGATGGGGTGGCGACCGAGGTCGAGCCCAACTTCGCTGCGGCCGAAATCCATCCGGCCAAGGGTAAGGTATGCGTCAAGGCCTACGGTCTGGTGCAGAAAACCTACAACCCGAATCGCATCCTGTCGCCGATGAAGCGGACCAATCCGAAGAAGGGCCGCGACCAGGATCCGGGATTTGTGCCCATCTCGTGGGATGAGGCGCTGGATCTGGTTGCCGAGAAACTCAAGACTACGCGCGCCAAGGGCGTGCTGGACGAGTCGGGCGTACCGCGCCTGGCCGCGTCCTTCGGCCACGGCGGCACACCTGCGATGTACATGGGCACCTTCCCGGCTTTTCTCTCCGCGTGGGGACCGATCGACTACAGTTTCGGGTCGGGGCAGGGCGTCAAGTGCGTTCACTCCGAGCATTTGTACGGCGAGTTCTGGCACCGCGCCTTTACCGTTGCTGCCGATACCACCCTGGCGCGCTATGTGATTTCGCTGGGTGCCAACGTAGAGTCCTCCGGTGGTCCGTGCGCCGTGACTCGGCACGCCGATGCGCGCATCCGGGGTTACAAGCGGGTCCAGGTCGAGCCGCATCTGTCGGTGACAGGAGCCTGTTCCGCGGAGTGGGTGCCGATCCGGCCCAAGACCGATCCGGCTTTCATGTTTGCGCTGATGCATGTGCTTTTGATCGAGCACAAGCAGGATGAGCTGGACGTTCCCTTCCTGCGCGACAGGACATCCTCGCCCTACCTGGTGGGGCCCGACGGCCTCTACTTGCGCGATGCGGCAAGCAGAAAACCGCTGGTTTGGGACACGGCGAACAGCACGGAGCAGTGCGGGAGATGGGTAGCGTCGAAGGTGTGACGGCGTTCACCAGGCTCGTCGAGCATATTGAAAAGTATTCGCCGGAATGGGCGGAAGGAATTTGCGATGTTCCGGCTGCAAACATCCGCCGCATCGCCCACGAATATCTTGAAGCCGCCAGCGTCGGTGCCACCACGGTGATCGACGGCGTCACGCTGCCGTTGCGGCCGGTCGCGGTGATTCTCGGCAAGTCGGTCAACAACGGCTGGGGCGCCTTCGAATGCTGCTGGGCGCGCACCATGCTGGCCGTGCTGGTTGGCGCGCTGGAGAATCCCGGCGGCACGCTGGGCACCACGGTGCGCCTGAATCGCCCGCACGACAACCGGCACAAGAGCGTCCTGCCCGGTGAAGACGGCTTCATGGCGCAGAAGTTCAATGCCACCGACAAGGCCAACTGGGCGGTCAAGCCGACCGGTCGCAACATGCACAAGACGCTGGTGCCCATCGTCGGCAACACGGCGTGGAGCCAGGCGCTCGGCCCGACCCAACTGGCCTGGATGTTCCAGCGCGAACAGCCGGCCGGATCGAACATGCCGCAGCCAACGTTGCCCGACGTCTGGTTCATCTATCGTACCAATCCGGCGATTTCATTCTGGGAGACCCAGACGCTGGTCAAGACCATCGCTACCTTCCCGTTCACCGTCGCGTTTGCCTACACGGTGGACGAGACCAACTACATGGCCGACCTGCTGCTGCCGGAAGCCACGGATCTCGAGTCGGTGCAGATGATTCGCGTTGGCGGCACCAAGTTCATGGAACAGTTCTGGGATCACAAGGGTGTTGCCTTGCGCCAGCCGGCGGTGGCGGCGCAGGGCGATACGCGCGACTTCACCTGGATCACCAATGAACTGGCGCGGCGCACCGGTCTGCTCGAGCAGTACAACGAGGCGATCAACCGCGGGGCTGCCGGCGTGTCGCCGCTGAAGGGCGCGAACTACGACTTCAGCCTCGACCCCAAGGGCGAGCATGCACCCGAGGTGGTCTGGGACGCGGTGTGTCGCGCGGCAACCACCGTGCTGTCCGAGGGGCGGGAAACCCTCGACCTGTCCTGGTTCAAGGAGCATGGTTTCTACACGGTGCCCATGTCGCGACTCGAGTGGTATCTCAGTCCGACCATGGAGAAGCAGGGCCTGCGCTACGAACTGCCCTACCAGGAGCGCTTGCTGCGCGTCGGCCGCGAATTGCGCAATCGCCTGCACGAGAACAAGATGGCCTGGTGGGACGAACAATTGTCCGAATATGCCGCGCTGCCGGAATGGCACGACGTGCCGGGGCGCTGGGATGCGGCGCTGGTTAACGCCGGCGCCAAGGTCGAGGACTTCCCGCTCTGGCTCTTGGCCAGCAAGAGCATGCAGTATCACGCCGGCGGCAATGTCGGCATCGAATTGATGCGGGAAGTCTCGCAGAATATCCGCGGCCATGCCGGCGTGATCATGAACGCCAAGACGGCGGCGCGCTACGGCATCGCCGACGGCGATCGCATTGAGGTGCGCTCCCACATCGGCGCGACCTACGGCGCCGCGGTGCTGGCGCAGGGAATCCGGCCGGACACGCTGGTCATCCTCGGGCAGTTCGATCATTGGGCACAGCCCTATGCCAAGGACCTGGACATGCCCAGCCTCAACACGATCGCGCCGATGTCGCTGGAACTGACCGATGCCACCGGATCGGGGGCGGACATCGTCAAGGTTCAGGTGCGGAAGATAGCGGAGGCGACGGCATGACGCGCTATGTGACCACCATCGATCTGCGCCGCTGCGTCGGCTGCCAGACCTGTACCGCGGCCTGCAAGCACGCCAATGCGACGCCGCCGGGAATCCAGTGGCGTCGTGTGCTCGATCTGGAAACCGGCGAGTTTCCCGACGTGCGCCGCACCTTCCTGCCGATGGCTTGCATGCACTGCGGCAATCCCCCCTGCGAAGAAGTCTGTCCGACCAAGGCGACCACCAAGCGCGCCGATGGTCTGGTGGCGATCGATTACGACCTGTGCATCGGCTGCGCCAACTGCGTCATGGCCTGCCCCTACGATGCCCGCTCGATCGTGCATGCCTCGCATTACGCTTATGGCGATCAGCCCTTGTGAAGTGCACATTCTGCGTTGATCGCATCGATGAAGCTGCCGTCACCGGGCGCACGCCCGGCGTGCATCCCGAGGTGACGCCGGCCTGCGTCAATTCCTGCATTTCGGGTGCCATGGAATTCGGCGACATCGATGATCCCGCGAGCAATGTCAGCCGCTTGCTGGGTGAAACGCAACATTTCCGCATGCACGAGGAACTCGGCACCGAGCCGGGCGTGTATTACATATGGGACAAGTCATGAAGAACCGTGCGAAGAAGGCGGGCGACCTGATATCCCCGCGACAGCAGCGCAACTGGGACTGGCGAGCGGCGGCGAACTTCATCGCCGGCGGCGCCGGTGGCGCCTTGCTGCTGTTTACGGCAATCATCGGTGCCGAAACGGAAGCGACCCGAATGGCCATCCTGCTGGGCATGATTCTGATCGGCACGGGTCTCACCTGCGTCTGGTTCGAGATCGGACGGCCGTGGCGTGCATTGAATGTCTATCGCCATTTTGCCACCTCGTGGATGACGCGCGAGGCGGTGGTGGCGTTGGTATTGTTTGCGGCGGGCGCGTTGGCGGTGCTGACCCTGCGGCCGCTGTTCGTGATCCTGACGGGAATTCTGGGGCTGGCCTTCCTCTACAGCCAGGCGCGGATTCTGGCCGCCAACAAGGGTATCCCCACCTGGCGGCATCCGCGCAGCATCTCCCTGATGATGGCGACCGGTTTCGCGGAAGGCGCCGGCTTTCTGGCCTGCATGCCGGCGCTATCGTCCGCGCAGCCGACTGCCCCGGTTTTGGTCAGCCTGATTGCACTGATAGCAATTCGGGCATTCTTCTGGAAGGCGTATCTTGGCGGTCTGGTGGCTGACGGCGCACCCGAAGGAGCCTTGAAAGTATTGAACGGGATTGCGCCGCGGCTGGCCATATTTGGTCACGTCCTGCCGGCACTCTTTGTCATTGCAGCGCTAGCGGGGATACCGGGGCGGGCAGGGTTGATCTTTGTTGCGGGGATCATGGTGGTTGCCACCGGCTGGTTCTTGAAGTTCACGCTGGTACGGCGAGCAGCCTTCACGCAGGGGCTTGCGCTGATGCGCTTGCCGGTGCGCGGTGGCGGCGTCGCGGGCCCGGCCGCCAAGCCTGGCTGGAAGGCCATCGCAGGAACATAAGCGGGATAATAGGTTTCAGGGACACATACAAGAGGCGGGGCCAAAGAGCCTCGTCGAACTGGAGGAGACGGGATGTACGAAGTGCGCTTTCATGGCCGTGGCGGCCAGGGTGCCGTTACCGCGGCAGCGATGCTCGCCGCGGCGCTGCTCGAAGAGGGCAAGTACGCGGTGTCGATTCCGTCCTTCGGCTTCGAGCGGCGAGGTGCTCCCGTGGTCTCCTTCCTGCGCTGCAGTGATCGCGAGATCCGCCAGTTGACCAACATCTATACGCCGGACTGCCTGATCTGCGTCAATCCGACATTGGCGAAATCGGTGGATATTTTCAGTGGCCTCAAGCCGGGCGGTACGCTGGTGCAGGCCACGCACAAGCCGTTGGCGGAGGTAGTGCTCTCGGATGCGGTGGGCGTTGTCGGCCTGTGCGACGCGATTGGCATCGCGCTCGAGATTTTCAAGCGCCCGATCACCAACACGCTGATGCTCGGCGCGTTCGCACGGACCACCGGAGTGGTCTCGCTGGATGCGCTGAAGCGCTCGCTGGAGGACTCCGACTTCCGCGATGCCGGTCTCGCCCAGAATCTTCTTGCGCTGGAGCGCGGCTACAACGAGACGACAGTGCACACCATAGAGCGGAGGGTGGCCGCATGAGCCGACATACCCCCTATCCCATGTTCGATCTGCTCAAGGCGAATGTGCCGGACGATCTTTGTCCTGTTGCGACCGAGGTCAGCCCGATGCTGCCCGGCGACTGGCGCAGCATGCGGCCCGTGGTCGACCGCGACAAGTGCGTCAAGTGCGCCGTGTGCTGGCTGTATTGCCCGGTGCAATGTGTCGAGGAAAAGGCGGCGTGGTTCGATTTCAACCTCAAGACCTGCAAGGGCTGCGGCATCTGCGCCAACGAGTGTCCGCAACGTGCGATCACCATGATCCCGGAGGCAACATGACTACCGCCACCCTCGCAACACCGAGTCAGACCAAGCCGGCGAAACAGAAAGTCATCCTCTGCGAAGGCAACGAAGCCGCGGCACTCGGCGTCGCGCTGGCGCGCCCCGACATGGTCGCCGTC
>JAPLRA010000412.1 GCA_026399445.1 Sulfuritalea sp. | reverse complement strand
TTCGCGGGCAGGTAACGGCGGTAACCCGCGTTGTCGATCGCTGTTTTGTGGAAAGCGGTGTGCGCTGGATCATCGACTACAAGACCGTCGATCTGGGCGCAGCCGACGGTGAGCGCCTTAAAGCCCACGCCGTCCGCTATCAGGCGCAGTTGGAGTCCTACGCCGAACTGTTCGCCGATGAGGGCCTGCCACGGCGTCTCGGGGTGTTTTATGTCGCCCATGGCATCCTGGCAAGTCTGGAATACAATCCGGCTTTCGAGTAAGTTTTCCGGGAGAAAGACATGTCCGACAAAAAATACCGCCTGGTCACGCGCAGCGATTTCGACGGCCTGGCCTGCGCGGTGTTGCTCAACGAACTTGACCTGATCGACGACATCAAGTTCGTCCATCCGAAGGACATGCAGGATGGCAAGATCGAGATTTCCGATCGCGACATCACCACCAATCTGCCCTACGTGCCGGGCGTGCATCTGGCCTTCGACCATCACCTGTCCGAGACTTTCCGCAACCCCGGCGAGCGTCCCAACCACATCATCTATCCCGACGCACCGTCCGCGGCGCGTGTGGTGTTTGAACACTACGGTGGGAAAGGGCGCTTCCCCAGTTCGTTCAACGACATGATGATCGCCGTCGACAAGGCGGACGCGGCCAATTTCACGCGGCAGGAAATCCTCGATCCGAAGGACTGGGTGCTGCTCAACTACCTGATGGATTCGCGCACCGGCCTCGGCCGCTTCCGCGAGTTCCGCGTCAGCAACTACCAGTTGATGATGGATCTGATCGCCTACTGCCGCAATCACGGCATCGACGACATCCTCGCCCTGCCGGACGTCAAGGAGCGCGTCGATCTCTACTTCGAGCATGCCGAAAAGGCCAAGGAGCAGATCAAGCGCTGCACCACGGTGTACGGCAAGCTGGCGGTGCTCGATCTGCGCAAGGAAGACACGATCTACGCCGTCAATCGCTTCATGATCTACGCGCTCTACCCGGAGACCAACATCTCCATCCATCTCCTGTGGGGTGTGCAGAAGCAGAACACGGTCTTCGCCACCGGCAAGTCGATCGTCAATCGCACCTCGAACACCAACGTCGGCGAACTGATGCTGTTCTACGGCGGTGGCGGCCACGAGAATGCCGGTACCTGCCAGATCGCCAATGAGCGAGCCGATGTTGTTCTCCAGGAGTTGGTCACCAACATCAACGCCGACGGCTAAGCGTTTGCTCACCGGCAGGCATTTGCCTGTCGGCGCCGGTAAACGGCAGGCGGACCCGACATGGCACTGCTCGAAATCCGCAAGGTAACCCGCCGCTTCGGCGCGCTCGAGGCGGTGAAGGATGTTTCGATTTCAATCGAGCAGGGAGAATTCTTCACCCTGCTCGGTCCCTCCGGTTGCGGCAAGACCACCATCCTGCGCATGATCGCCGGCTTCGACGAGCCGGACGAAGGCGAGATCCTGCTTGACGGCAAATCGCTGGCCGGCGTGCCGCCCGAAAAGCGTCCGCTGCACACGGTGTTCCAGAGCTACGCGCTTTTTCCGCACATGACCGTGGCCGGCAACATCGCCTTTCCGTTGGAGATGGCAGGAAAGTCGGCGCTGGAGATACGGCGCCGCGTCGCGGAAACGCTGGCCTTGGTGCATCTGGAGGACAAGGCCGACAGCTTTCCCCACGAACTGTCCGGCGGCCAGAAGCAGCGGGTGGCACTTGCGCGCGGTCTGGTGAACAAGCCGCGCCTGCTGCTGCTAGACGAACCGTTGGGCGCGCTCGACGCCAAGTTGCGGGTGGAGATGCAGATCGAACTGATCGCGCTGCAGCGCGAAGTCGACATCACCTTTATCTTCGTCACACATTCGCAGCAGGAAGCACTGGCCCTTTCGCACCGCATCGCCGTGATCAAGGACGGCCGCGTCGAGCAGTGCGACGAGCCGGACCAGCTCTATACCCAGCCGGCGAACCGCTTCGTCGCAGATTTCATCGGCAAGATCAACATGCTCGAGGTCGAAGTGACGTCCTCCAGCAAGGTGCTGCTGGGCCTGCGCGCGGAAGGCCTGGGCGACATCGCGGCCACCGACCCGCGCCCGATAGCGGTCGGCGAGCGCGGCGCATTCGCCCTGCGCCCGGAACTGATCCGCGTCTTCGGCCACCGCGAATCCGCCGACCTGAAGAATCGCTTCGAGGGCGTGGTGCGCGAGCTGTTGTATCTGGGCGACGTCACGCTGTACAAGGTCGAATTGGCCAACGGCCGCGTCATCGAGGCGCTGATGCCCAATGCCGCGCCCGGTCGTGCCAAGTTCCACGAAGTCGGCGACGTGGTCACCGTCTGCTGGCGGCATGATGCCGGCGTTTATTTGCGCAACTGAGTGCGGAGCTGAAGGGTAGGGCACTCATGTCCGAACCGAGAACCCAGCCGTCGGGCCTGACCAAGTGGGTGGTGACGCTGCCGCCGACAGCATTCCTGCTGACCTTCTTCCTCGCGACGGCATTGATCGTCGTGGTCGCCGGTTTTCGAGAAACCGGCGAGTTCGGCGGCCTCGCGCCCATCGACAGCCTCGCCGCGCTGACGCTCGATGCCTACCACTTTCTCGGCGGCGACGTCATCTACCTGGAAATCTTCGCCCGCTCCTTCCTGGTCGCCGCGCTGACCACCCTGATCTGCATCGTGCTCGCCTACCCGCTGGCGTGGCTGATTGCGCGCAGCCCCAAGCGGCGCCGCGACTTCCTGGTGCTGCTGGTAATCCTGCCCTTCGCCAGCAACTTCCTGGTCCGCATCTATGCCTGGATCATGCTGCTGGGGCCGGTGAACCTGCTCTACACGCCGTTTGCGGTGGTTGTCGGCATGGTCTATGCGCATCTGCCCTTCATGGTGCTGCCGCTCTACACCAATCTTGAAAAGCATGACCCCGCGCTGCTCGAAGCCGCGCAGGATCTCGGTGCCAATGGCTGGACGCGCTTCTGGCGTGTGACCTTTCCGCTCTCGCTGCCCGGCATCTTCTCAGGCTCGGCGCTGGTCTTCATCCCCGTGCTCGGCATGTTCGCCGTGCCCGAGCTGCTCGGCGGCACCGGCGACATCCTGATTGGCAACCTGATCAAGGAACAGTTTCTGGAAAACCGCGACTGGCCGCTCGGCTCGGCGCTGTCGATCATGCTCACCGTCTGCGTGCTGGCGCTGGCTGGTTTGACCGCATGGGCTTCGAAGCGCGGTCTGCACGGAACCGAGGCCGTGACATGAAGACGAAGGCCCATTTCTGGCTATGGACTGCCTCGCTCGCCACCTACGCCTTCCTTTACATTCCGCTGGCGGTGGTGGTGCTGTTCTCCTTCAACGACTCGGTGCTCAACGCCGAGTGGGTCGGCTTTACTACGCGCTGGTATGTGAAGCTGCTCCACGACGACGACATGCTGCACGCCGCCGCCAACTCGCTGATGATCGCGCTGGTCTCCAGCAGCGTGTCGACCCTGCTCGGCGCCATGGCCGGGCTTTCGATGCATCGCTACCGCCCGCGCTGGCTACCCTTCCTGGTGCTGACGCCGGTGGCCATGCCGGAAATTCTGCTCGGCGTCTCGCTGCTGCTGTTCTTCCGCCAGGTGCTCGATCTGTCGCTCGGTCTGTTCTCCATCCTCGCCGCGCACATCACCTTCAGCATCGGCTTCGTCGCCGTCATCGTGCGCGCGCGGCTGGCCGGCATGGACGAAAGTATCTTCGAGGCCGCGCGCGATCTCGGCGCCACGCCCTGGGCCACCTTCCGCCGCGTCACGCTGCCGCTGATCATGCCGGCGCTGGTGGCCGGTTTCCTGATGGCCTTCACGCTTTCCATCGACGATTTCGTCATCACCTTCTTCGTCGCCGGCGTCGGCGTGAACACCCTGCCGCTGCAAATCTACTCGATGATCAAGGTGGCCGTGACACCCGAGGTGAATGCCATTTCCACGCTGCTGATGGCGCTGACTCTGACGCTGATCCTGGTCGCCAGCCGCTTCGCACCCGACGTGCTGAAGGGGCGTTCGTGAGTCCCCCGTATCACCAGTGCCGAGTTTTCGCGTTAATCCTTTCGGCCGCGCTATTGCTGGCCAGCCTACCGCTGCGCGCCGCGGACACGCTCTACCTCTACAACTGGAACAATTACATTTCCGAAGACACGGTGAAGCGCTTCGAGGCCCATTGCCGCTGCCAGCTCAAGCAGGACTACTACTCCGACAACGAGGAAATGCTGGCCAAGCTGGAGGCCGGCGCTGTCGGCTACGACGTGCTGGTGCCCACCGGCAACGCTGTCGAATCGCTGGTGCGCAGGAAGGCGCTACGCGAGATAGACAAAGCGAAGCTGCCCAACCTGCGCAACGTCAAGCGCGAATTCCTCGACGCCTGGTTCGATCCGGGCAACCGCTACTCCGTGCCTTACGCCACCTCGGTAACGCTGCTCGGGTACAACGCCAGCAAGATGAAGGAGCTCGACCTGCCCACCGACAGCTGGGCGCTGATCTTCGAACCGAAGCACCTGCAGAAGATCAAGGGCCGCGTCACCGTACTCAACAGTCAGCGCGAACTCATGGCCGCGGCGATGAAGTACCTCGGCTACTCGGTGCAGGAACACGACCCGGCCAAGTGGGGCGAAGCCAAGCGCCTGATCCTGCGCGCCAAACCGTATTGGGCGGCGTTTTCCAACAGCACCTACATCAAGGACCTGGCCATCGGCACCATTTGGGTCGCCCACGGCTACTCGAACGACATGTTCCGCGCGCAGCAGGACGCGGCGGCGGCGAAGCGCCCCTTCACCATCGGCTTCGCCACGCCGAAGGAGGGCGCGGTGCTGGCGGTGGATAACTTCGTGCTGCACAAGTCGGGGCGCCGGCCGGACCTTGCGCACCAGTTCATCGACTTCATGCTGGAAGGCCGCAACGCCGGCGATGTCTCCAACCTGATCGGCGCCGGTAACCCCAACGCCGCCGCGACCCAGCACATCCTCCCCGAGATCGCCGTCAGCCCCGGCATCTTCCCGCCGCCGGCCGAGTTGCAGCGGCTGGAAATGCTGCGCGACTTCGACCCAAAACTCCGCCGCAGCCTGTCGCGGATGTGGACAGAAATTAAAGTCCGCTGACCGCAAAACGCCGTTACCTGCCCGCGAAGCGGAATCTCAGGTACGCAGAGCGAGCCGGTGCGGATGCGTCGCGGCCGCTTTTCCTGAAGGGCTTGTCGTTCATTCCGCTTCCCCTCAGAATAAGGTCCGCTGGGCGCCTTCTCTGAAGCCTCAGCGGGAGTAGGCAACTGTACCGTATCTTCTGAAAGAGCAAAAAATGGCACTTGCGTGGACCAGCGATCTGGACACCGGGATTGAAGCGATCGACCTGCAACACAGGAAGATCGTCGATTGCATCAACGAGCTGGAAGTCGCCATCCGGGACAAGGATTCGGCGGCTACCGGGCGGGTTCTGGACGCTGTGGCCGACTATTGCATCTCGCACTTTGCCTTCGAGGAGGAGCTTCAGAAGAAAGTCGGATACATGCATGCCAAGTCCCACAAGATGGTTCACGACGTGTTCGTCAAGCGCATGGCGAAGTACCGGGAGCGGCACAAGGCCGGCGAGGACGTCGCCAAGCAACTCCACGAAGCGCTCAGCGCGTGGCTGCTGTTGCACATAAAAAGGGAAGACAAAAACTTTGTTCCGGACGTCAAGCGCAGCATGGGCGAATTGGTCGCGGGTGACGCGGGGGAAGACTGGCTGAGCCGCTCGGTCGCCGGTTTTTTTGGCAAGGGCCGTTGAGCATGAGGACCAGGCTGCCAGTCCGGGTCCTCGCCGTCATCGCCGGCTTGATCGCGGGGCTGCAACCCGGCCTGGGCCAGACGGGCGCTTCGGCGCCCGGCGATCCCGGCAGTGCGATCACGAACAGTGTGCTGACTGTCGCCATCAAGGACTACAGCATTTCAGGATTGGTGACCCATCTGCCGGAAGCGAAGGGATTCAAGTACGGCATTGTCTTGTTCCCCGGCGCTCCTGCGATCATGAAAGTGCGCGAAGAGGGCGGGCAGCCGCGCTTCGAACTGGGCGGCAATTTTCTGATCCGGTCTCGGCGGCATTGGCTGGACGATGAAACACTGGTCATCTCGGTCGATGCGCCTTCGGACCAGTGGGCCGGTTTTAGCCAGTGGTTTCGCCAGGAGCCGCGCTACGGGGCGGAGGTTGCGGCACTGCTCGCGGAGGCCTCGCGCCGCTATGCGGTGACGGACTGGCCACTGGTCGGCACCAGCGAAGGCACTGTCAGCGCGGTTCATGCGGCGCGCATGAATCCGGGCATGGCGCAGCGGGTGATCCTTACGTCCTCGCTGTTTCTCGCCGCCGGCCATGGCCCGGGCATATCCGGGGTCAATTGGGACGCGATCAAGGCGAAATTGTTGTGGGTACACC
>JAPLRA010000273.1 GCA_026399445.1 Sulfuritalea sp. | reverse complement strand
GGCGAAGTCCTTCGCTTCGCCACGCAGGGATATCTCGGCGGATCCCGGTTCGAGAGACAGCAAGGTGACGGTTTCGTCAGCCACCCCTTCCAATCCGCCGAACAGCGCTTCCCACTGCGCGGTCGCTCGTCTCGTCCGCGTTGGCGCATTGTCGGTTACCGAGCGATTCACCGATCGAGCATCAAACAGGCGCTGACGTTCCGCGTCGCGCTTCAGCCGTGCCACGCTTCCTTCAGCGCGCGTCAGTTCATCACCCACGTCGACATGATGCTGGAGCAGCGCCGCCGTCAGTCCGATAGCGGCGATCAGCAAAACAATACCCGGCAACGGCCAGCTCGCCCGCTTCTCTTGGAAATCGAGATCCAGCCGCTGCATCGGGATCAGGCCAGGAAGGCGGCGGCTGGATGGCCGGGCCAGGGAGCAGGAACGGGTCGAACCCGTCCGGCCATGTCAGCGGGAATAGCGGCAGTCCCCGTCAGATCGCGAATCCAGAGTGCGGCGTCCTCGGGGAAGGGACAAAGCGCGGCCTCTTCCTCCAGTACATGTGCGAACGCATTCGCATCGTTGGCTGGCGTGAGGCGGCTGATGATCGATTTCCACGCGCCGTCCGCAACGTGCGCAATCGTCACCCGTCCGAATTCGACCAGCGCGAAGATCGCCGGGCTGTCTTTAAGGCTTGGGCCGACGCGGTTGAAAGCCTCCATGAAATCAGGACGGATCGAGTGGATTCTGAAGTGCTTGCCGACGCTGGCACGCAGATCTTCGAGCAGTCCGGATGGGATGGCGGCGCCCAGCGACGACAGTCCTTTGCGCGTCTCGCAGAGGGTGATGCGCCAGTCCTGGCAGAGGTTGCCGAAGGTCTTGCGAAACACGATGCCGCCCAGGGCTGCGCGCTCGTCAGCTGATTGAGCGTCCGGATCGCCGGGGATCACGGCGTAGCGCACAAAGTGACTCGACAAAACGAATTCGACATTCGCCGTCTGCCATTGCGCGTCGCGAATGAGGTCGTGAAATGCGTCCAAGGCGGGGCGCCACGGAGTCGTCGAGTCTGCATCGAGGCGTACTTCACACTGCCTGATCGGGCACGGATGCAAGCCCTTGCCGAGGCGGACCGCCGTCAGCCGTTCCGGCGCCAGGCCGACAATCAGTCGGTCACGCCACAAAGGTGACACGGTTGATCTCCTCGAGTGTGGTGTGTCCCTGCCGGACCAGTGCCAATGCGGCCTCCCGCAGGGAACACATGCCGTCGCGTGCCGCCGCCTCGCGCAACTGGCGGGTCGGTGCGCCGGCGACGATGGCTTCGCGCATCTCGTCGGTCAGGCGTAGCAGTTCGGCAATGGCGCGCCGCCCCTTGTAGCCGGTGCCACGACATTGCGCGCAGCCACGGCCGCGGCGGAACGAATAGGTCGGACGAGTTTCCGCATTAATGCCAGATTCTTCGAGCAGTTCATCCGCAGGGTGGTCATCGATGCTGCAGTTGGCGCAGATGATCCGCACCAATCGCTGCGCCAGGATACCGTTGATCGCCGAAACGAAACTGTGCGCCGGTACGCCCATATGAAGAAAGCGGCTGATGACGTCGAAGACGTTGTTGGCGTGCACCGTGGTCAGCACCAGGTGCCCGGTCAGCGCGGACTGCACGGCAATTTCCGCCGTCTCCGAATCGCGGATTTCGCCGACCATGATCTTGTCCGGGTCGTGGCGAAGAATCGAGCGAAGCCCGCGCGCGAAGCTCAAACCCTTCTTCTCATTGACGGGAATCTGGAGGACATCGGGCAACTGGTATTCGACAGGATCCTCGATGGTCACGATCTTGTCGCGGCCGTCGTTGATCTCGCTGATGACCGCATATAGCGTGGTGGTCTTGCCGCT
>JAPLRA010000108.1 GCA_026399445.1 Sulfuritalea sp. | reverse complement strand
AGAAAATCGACGAAGGATTTGGTGTAGCCGTTGGCCACATCGACACAGACATACGATATGGCGTCGCCGACTTCCTGCTTCACCCGGCAGAATTTCTCGTAATCCTCGCGGGTAATGCCCATCGAATAGAACACCGTCGATGCTTCCGGCAGGGCCTGGAAGAAACTGATCAACTCGCGTTCTTCGTAGTGCTTGTGCAGCGCCGTCGCGAGCTGATGTTGGGTCAGTGCACGCGCCATTTCGAAGGTGCCGACCGTATCCATGTTGGCGGCGATGATCGGCACGCCGTGATAGCTGCGCCCGGAATGACGGAAGACGAACTCGCGTGAAATATCGACTTCGGAGCGCGATGTCAGCGTAGAGCGTTTGGGGCGTATCAGAACGTCCTGAAAATCGAGTTTGAGCTCTTCTTCGATGCGCATGGCGGCTTCCTGACCGGGGTACCGGGCAATCCGGCGCAGTCAGCTTACCGCGTAAACCCGCCGCCCGGTCTGGCCCGTTCGGCAGGCTTGACGCCCGAATATGCTTCTGTATACTGACTGACTGGTCAGTAACTAAATGCCCTCATAGTGGAAGCTTTAGCCCATCCCCGCCAGCGCCGCAAGGAAGCGCGTCCCGCCGAACTCATGGCGGCGGCGCTCGAACTGTTCGTCGAAAAAGGTTTCGCCGGTACCCGGCTCGAGGACGTGGCAACACGGGCTGGCGTGTCGAAAGGGACGCTCTACCTCTACTTCGATAGCAAGGAAGCGCTGTTCAAGGCGGTGATTCAGGAAGGCATCGTGCCGATTCTCGAAGAAGGCGCCGGGCTGATAGACGCCTGCGAAGGCAGTACCGCCGATCTCATGCGGGCGCTGATCGGCGAATGGTGGCAGCGTATCGGCAACACGCACCTCGCCGGCGTGCCCAAGCTGATGATCAGTGAAGCGGGGAATTTTCCCGAGCTGGCGATTTACTACCATGATGCGGTGATTGTGCGCGGCCGCGATTTGATGCGGCGCACGTTGCAGCGGGGCATCGCCTCCGGCGAGTTCCGTGCCGTGGACGTCGAGACCGCGATCGACGTGATTTTTGCCCCGGTGCTGATGCTGGTGATCTGGCGCTATTCGCTGGGCATGTGCTGTGGCATGGCGCACGATCCGCGCGACTATCTGCAAAGCCACTTCGATCTGACCCTGGGCGGAATCCTTGCCCCGCCGCACCCTGGAGTCGCCCGATGAACCTGTCGCATGTTGTGCTGATCCTCGCCGCCGTGCCGCTCGCCGCCTGCAACCGGGCGCCGCCCTCCGCCGCTGCTGGAGCAAGCGTGATCGAGTTTGCCGCGACGGATCTGGTCAGCGCGGAATTGCGCCAGATGGCCGCGACCGTTCAGCTTTCAGGCACCTTGCGACCGTGGCGCGAGGCTACGGTGAAGGCCAAGGTGGCCGGCGAATTGCTGGCGCTGACCGTGCGCGAGGGCGATGCCGTGAAGCAGGGGCAGATCGTCGGTCGCATCGATGCAACGGACTACCGCGCGCGGCTGGCGGGCAACGAGGCCGATGTGGCCGCGGCACAAGCCGCGCTGGGGGTGGCCGAAAAAAACCAGACTACCCAGGCATCGTTGCTGGCAAAGAATTTCATTTCGCCCAACGCGTACGACACCACGGTCGGCAACCGCGATGCGGCGAAGGCCCGCCTGGATGCGGCGCGCGCCGCTGCCGATGTCGGGCGCAAGGCGCTGGTCGACACGACACTGGTCGCGCCGATGGATGGCGTGGTCTCGGCGCGAATCGTCCAGGCTGGCGAGCGCGTGCCGGTCGACGGACGGATCGTGACCATCTCCGACATCACGCGCCTTGAACTTGCCGCCAGCGTGCCGCCGGCCGAGGCTGCCCGGCTTGCGGTGGGCTCGGAAATAGCGCTCGGTGTCGAAGGCCTCGAAGGCGTGCGCATCAGCGGCCGCATCGAACGCATCAATCCGGCGGCGGCGCCCGGCTCGCGGTCCATCGAACTGTATGCGGTGATCGACAATCGCGAAGGTCGCCTGCGCGGCGGCTTGTTTGCCCAAGGCCAGGCGGCAGCCGGCGCCGCGCAGGAGCGGATTGCGGTTCCCGCCAGCGCATTGCGCGAGGAAGGCGGCGTCCAGGTGCTGTACGTGCTGGCCGGCGACAAATTGCAGCGCCGGCAGGTCAGGACGGCCATTGCCCAGGCAGGTTGGGTGGCCATCGAGGAGGGGCTTGCCGCCGGAGAGCAGGTGGTGCGCTACAACCTCGGACCGCTGAAGGATGGCAGCACGGCAAAGGTGAAGCCGCCAGCAGCGCCTGTCGCTGTCCCGCCAGCGCCGGCTTCCTGATCCGGCGTATAGATCATGTGGTTCACCCGCGTCAGCATCGCCAATCCGGTATTCGCCACCATGATGATGGTGGCGCTGCTGGTGCTCGGCGTTTTTTCGGCCGACCGTCTCGCGGTCGAACAGTTTCCCGATGTCGCCTTCCCCGTGGTCGTGATCCAGACCGACTACCCGGGCGCCGCGCCGGAAAGCGTCGAGGAAGAAGTCACGCGTCCGATCGAAGAGGCGGTGAATACCATCAGCGGCATCAACGTGCTGTCGTCGCGCTCCTACGAGAGCCAGTCGCTGGTGATCGTCGAGTTCAACTTGTCCGTCGATCCGAAGGTGGCCGCCCAGGATGTGCGCGAAAAGATTGCCGCATTGCGTCCGAGTTTCCGCGACGAAATCAAGGAACCCAAGGTCACCCGCTACAACCCCGATGACCAGCCGATTCTTTCCGTCGCGGTCACTGCTTCCGGCACGCCGCTGCGCGAACTCACCACTCTGGCCGACCAGCGCATCAAGAAACGCCTGGAAAACGTGCGTGGCGTCGGCCAGGCGACCCTGGTCGGCGGTGTCAAGCGCGAAATGCGGGTTCTTCTGCGACCGGCCGACATGGAAGCGCTGCAGGTCGGCGCCGATCAGGTGCTGGCCGCCTTGCGCAGCGAGAACCAGGAAGTGCCGGTGGGCAGCGTCTCGGGCGGCGGGAGTGAGCAGGTGGTGCAGATCCTCGGTCGCGCCGGCACCACGGAAGATTTCCGCCGCCTGATCGTGGCGCGGCGCGGCGGCCGCCCGGTGACGCTCGGCGATGTGGCCGACGTGGCCGATGCCCAGGCCGAGGAACTCAGCGTCGCCCTGATCAACGGCAAGCGCGGCCTGTCGGTCGATATCGTCAAGTCGCAGGGCGCCAACACCATCGAGGTCGCTGATGGCGTGCGCGAGATGGTGGCGAAACTGAGCCGCGAACTGCCGCCCGAGGTCAAGCTCGAAATCGTCCGCGACGCCTCGCTCAGCATCCGCAATTCGGTCAAGGACGTGCGCATCACGCTGATCGAAGGTGCCGCGCTGACCATCCTGATCGTGTTCCTCTTCCTCGCTTCGTGGCGCAGCACGGTGATCACCGGCCTGACGCTGCCGATCTCGCTGATCGGCTCGCTGCTGTTCATCTACGCCTTCGGCTTCACCATCAATGTGCTGACGCTGATGGCCCTGTCGATCTCGGTCGGCCTGTTGATCGACGACGCCATCGTGGTGCGCGAGAACATCGTTCGCCACGTGGCGATGGGCACGCCGCCGCGCCAGGCCGCGCTCGAAGGCACGCAGGAAATCGGTCTGGCGGTGATGGCGACCACCTTCTCCATCGTCGCGGTATTTCTGCCGGTGGGATTCATGGGCGGCATCATTGGCCGCTTCTTCCATCAGTTCGGCGTCACCGTGGTGGCCGCGGTGCTGATCTCGATGTTCGTCAGCTTCACGCTCGATCCGATGCTTTCCAGCATCTGGCACGACCCGGAAGCCGAAGGCCACCACAGCCGCGGGCCGCTGGGGCGCCTGCTGCACTGGTTTTCGCTGTTTACCCAGCGGCTCGAAAAGCGTTATGAACTCTTGCTGGCGTGGAGCCTCGATCACCGCAAGAGCGTGCTGGGCATAGCGGTGGCGTCGTTGATCGGCGCGCTGGCGCTGCTGCCCTTCCTCGGTTCGGAATTTGTGCCGGAGCCCGATCTCAACGAACTGCAGGTGCAGTTCGTCACGCCGATCGGATCGTCACTCGAACTGACCCAGGCCAAGGCCGAGCAGGCCGACGCAGCCTTGCGCGAGTTCGCCGAAGTGAAGTACACCTACTCGACCATTAATACCGGCTTTGCGCGCGGCAAGCATGCGGTGAACATGTTTGTCCAGCTGGTGCCGAAAAGGGAGCGCAGAATTTCACAGGCGGAACTGGCACAACCGATACGGAACCGGCTGGCGCAAATCGCCGGCGTCGAAATTACCCAGGTTGCCGCATTCAAGGCGGTGTCGTCGGGCAAGAACCTCCAGGTCAGCCTGATGGGCCCGGACCGCGCCGTGCTCGACCGCCTCGCCTCGCAGGTGATGGCGAAGGTCGGCGCCCTGCCGGGCGTGGTCGATCTGGAATCGAGCACCAAGGCGGCGCGTCCGCAGTTGTCGATCCGGTTCAATCGCGAGCTGGCGAGCGATCTCGGCATCGGCGTCGGCCAGGCCGCGCAGACGCTGCGTCCGCTGTTGGCCGGACAAGCGATCGGCAACTGGCGCGGCCCCGATGACCAGTTTTATGACCTGACCGTCAAGCTGCCGCCGACGTCACGCGAGTCCGCCGCCGACCTCGCCGCGCTGCCGATCTCCAGCGCCCGTCCCGACGCGCAGGGCAATCCGCGCATGATCCGGCTGGCCGACGTCGCCACGGTGAACACGGCGCTGGGCGCCAGCCAGATCAATCGCAAGGACCAGACCCGCGAGGTACTGGTCTCGGCCAACAACCAGGACCGCCCGGCCGGCGACATCGGACGCGAAATGCGCAGCCTGATGCAGGCAATGGACTTGCCGCCCGGCTACAGCTGGAGCATTGGCGGCGCTACCAAGGACATGATCGAGTCGGTCAATTTTGCGGTCATTGCACTGGGCCTTGCGGTGATCTTCATTTACCTGATTCTCGCATCGCAGTTCGGCAGTTTTCTCCAGCCGCTGGCGATCATGGCCTCCCTGCCGCTGTCGCTGGTCGGCGTGATCCTGGCGCTGGTGATCTGTCGCAGCACGCTCAACATCTTTTCGATCATCGGCTTCGTCATGCTGATGGGGCTGGTGACAAAGAACGCGATCCTGCTGGTCGATTTCATCAATCACGGACTGGCCGACGGAAAGACGCGCCGGGATGCCGTGATAGCGGCCGGCGGTGTGCGGCTGCGGCCGATCCTGATGACGACGCTGGCCATGATCTTCGGCATGATCCCCTTGGCCATGGCCTTCGGCGACGGCGCCGAGCAGCGCGCACCGATGGGACAGGCGGTGATCGGCGGCGTCATGACATCGAGCTTGCTCACCCTGATCGT
>JAPLRA010000163.1 GCA_026399445.1 Sulfuritalea sp. | reverse complement strand
ATGCGCGGGTGCAATGGGTGTCCCTGCTCATCAGCTACGCGATCGGCGCCTTGCTCGGCGCCTCCTTTCTCGAAGTGCTGCCGCATGCCATCACCGCCAGCGGCGACGCCTCGACCACCACGGCGACGGTGCTCGGCGGCATCCTGGCATTCTTTGTCATGGAAAAGCTGGTGCTCTGGCGCCATTGCCACATCGAGGCCTGCGAGGGGCACGAACCGGTCGTCCATGTGCACGGTCACGATGCCCATGATCACGGCCGCAGCGGCCTGATGATCCTGGTCGGCGACACCTTCCACAATTTTGTCGATGGCGTGCTGATCGCGGCAGCCTTCATGGAAGACGTGCGCCTCGGCATCGTCACCGCGCTGGCGATGATCGCGCACGAGATCCCGCAGGAGGTGGGCGACTTCGTGATCCTGCTTCATTCGGGCTATTCCCGCGGTCGCGCGCTGGCCTTCAACCTTCTGTCGAGCCTGGCGACGCTGGTCGGCGCCCTGCTGGCCTATGTTGCGCTGGGCCAGGTGCAAAGCGCGGTGCCGGTACTGCTGGCGCTGGCGGCGGCGAGCATGATCTATGTGGCCGTGGCCGATCTGATTCCGGGCCTGCACAAGCGTACGGAGCTTCGCGCCACCGTGCAGCAGGTGCTATTGATCGCGGCGGGTATCGGCACCATCGTCCTTACCGACCGCATCGTCGATCTTTTCTCTCGATAAACGGTTCCGGTTTCTCTGCGGTGTGCCGAACAGCCACAGGAACAGCGCCAGCGGCGCAGCGCCATACACAACAAACGTGAGCACACCAGCGGTAATATTCGTTTCCGTGGCCGCCATCAGCAGGGTGACGTAGAGCCACCCGATCGCGATTACATACATGTGCCGATTTTACGGACAAGGAAGGCGCGTGCCTTGCTTGACACCGCAAATTGTGCAGTGCAAAATCGAGTCCGTTTCAAGGAGCCCCGGATGTCGTCACCCCCCGATCAGAATGCCTCACTGCAAGCCATGTTTCAGGCGGGAAACGCCATGGCCCAAGGATTCAACAAGTTTTTGGCCGAGCAGCAGCAACAGCTCGCAGCGACGCCTGCGGGCGCGAACCCGGCCGCGTGGACCGCCGAGTCGGAGGCGCTCAAGGCCCTGCAACAGGAATGGATGGGCCGGCATGCCCAGCTTTGGCAAGGCATGCTCGGCAAGGGGGCTGATCAGCCGGCGCCGCAGGTGGCGAGTCCGGCTGCCGGCGACAAGCGTTTCGACCATCCGGCGTGGGGCGAGAGCCCGGTCTATGATTATCTGCGCCAGGCCTATCTGATCAATTCCGAGTACATGAAGCGCGTCGCCGAGGCGGCGCCGGTGGCGGATGGGCAGACCAAGAACCGCATGCGCTTCCTGACGCGGCAGATGGTCGACGCGATGGCGCCGTCCAACTTCCTTGCCACCAATCCCGAGTTCGTCAAGAAGGCGCTCGAAACCAAAGGCGAGAGCATCCAGCAGGGCATCCAGAACCTGCTCGGCGATCTCGACAAGGGCCGCATCTCGATGACCGACGACAGCGCCTTCGAGGTCGGTCGCAATCTGGCGATCACGCCCGGCGCAGTGGTATTCGAAAACGAGTTGATGCAGCTGATCCAGTATTCGCCCACCACCGAGAAGGTGGCCGAGCGGCCCTTCCTGATGGTGCCGCCGTGCATCAACAAGTACTACATCCTCGATTTGCAGCCGGAAAATTCGCTGGTGCGTTATGCGGTGGAGCAGGGCAACACCGTGTTCCTCGTTTCCTGGCGCAACGTGCAGGCTGACCTCGGGCACCTGACCTGGGATGACTACATCGAAAAAGGGGCGCTGACCGCGATCAAGACGGTGCAGGACGTCTGCAAGGTCAAACAGATCAATGCGCTGGGCTTCTGCGTCGGCGGCACGATACTCGGCGCCGCACTCTCCGTCGCGCGCATTCGCGGCGAGAACCCGGTCGCGTCGCTGACCCTGCTGACCACGCTGCTGGACTTTTCCGACACCGGCGAGATCGGTTACTTCATCGATGAGAAAGCGGTTCAGGCACGCGAGACCGGCATCGGCAAGGGCGGCCTGCTGCGCGGCAGCGAACTGGCGACGGTATTTTCGGCGCTGCGTGCCAACGACCTGATCTGGCAATACGTGGTCGGCAACTACCTCAAGGGCAACAAGCCGCCGGCGTTCGACCTGCTGTACTGGAATTCCGATGCGACCAATCTGCCCGGCCCGTTCCTCGCCTGGTATCTGCGCAACATGTATCTGGAAAACAACCTGCGGGTTCCCGGCAAGCTGGAAATGTGCGGCGTCAAGGCCGATCTCGGCCGGGTGGACATGCCCGCCTTCCTTTACGCCAGCCGCGAAGACCATATCGTGCCGTGGAAGACTTCGTACCAGACGCGCGGCCTGCTCGGCGGCGAAACCACCTTTGTCCTCGGCGCTTCGGGGCATATTGCCGGCGTCATCAATCCGGCAACGAAGAACAAGCGCAACTACTGGCTCAACGACAGCAAGACCGCCAATGCCGAGGAATGGTTCGAGACCGCAACAGAAGCTCCGGGCAGCTGGTGGCCGGTGTGGGCGAAGTGGCTCAAGAGTCACGGCGGCAAAGACGTTGCAGCACGTGGAAAGCTTGGCAGCAAGGCCTACCCGGCGGGTGAGCCAGCTCCCGGGCGCTACGTGAAAGAAAAGGCATGATCGACAGCCGGATGTCAGTACGGGGCGCTGCTTCCGGCAACACAATGAGAGCCCCACCCCAACAATAAGTCCGAGGAGAAGGAAAATGCTACGAGTTGCGCTGGTAACCGGTGGAATGGGTGGTCTGGGTGAAGCAATCTGTATCAAGCTGGCGGCGCTTGGCTACAAGGTCGTAACGACCTACAGCCCCAGCAATACCAAAGCGAATGAATGGCTGCGGACCATGAACGACATGGGCTATGGCTTCAAGGCCTATCCCTGCGACGTGGGCGACTTTGAGTCGGCCAAGGCCTGTGTCGCGCAGGTGACCAAGGACGTGGGCGCGGTCGAGGTGCTGGTGAATAACGCTGGCATCACCCGCGACATGACGTTCAAGAAAATGACCAAGGCCGATTGGGATGCCGTAATGCATACCAACCTCGATTCCGTGTTCAACATGACCAAGCAGGTCATGGACGGCATGATGGAACGCGGTTGGGGCCGGGTCATCAACATTTCCTCGGTGAACGGACAGAAGGGCGCTTTCGGCCAGACCAACTATTCGGCGGCCAAGGCCGGCATGCACGGCTTCACCAAGGCGCTGGCGCTGGAAGTGGCGAAAAAGGGCGTCACGGTGAATACGATTTCCCCCGGCTACATCGGCACCAAGATGGTCATGGCGATCCCACAGGAAGTGCTCGACAGCAAGATCCTGCCGCTGATTGCCCAGTCGCGTCTGGGCAAGCCTGAAGAAGTCGCGGGTCTGGTGGCCTACCTGTCATCCGAAGAGGCGGCCTTTGTTACCGGCGCAAATATTTCAATCAACGGTGGTCAGCACATGTACTGACCGCCACGAGTGAAAGGCGGGGCTTGCAGCCTGCCTTTCACTCGAGCAGATTTTTTTACGTATCAAAGGGAGCATCAGAAATGGCAAAAAGAATTGCATTGGTAACGGGCGCGATGGGCGGCCTGGGGACGGCGATCTGCAAGGCGCTGTCGCAAAGCGGATTCACGGTTGCGGCGAACTGCCTGCCGAATTTTCCGCCGAAGGACGAATGGCTGGCAAAGATGAAGGCGGAAGGTTTCGATTTCGTCGTCGCCGAGGCGGATGTGAGTGACTACGAATCGTGCGCCGCGATGATCAAGAAGCTCGAAGCGGAAGTCGGCCCGATCGACGTGCTGGTGAACAATGCCGGCATTACGCGCGACTCCGTGTTCAAGAAAATGGACAAGGGTCAGTGGGATGCCGTGATGTCCACCAACCTCGACTCGGTCTTCAACGTGACGCATCAGGTGCTGGCCGGCATGGCCGATCGCGGCTGGGGGCGTGTCATCAACATGTCATCGGTGAATGGCATCAAGGGGCAGTTCGGCCAGGCCAACTATTCGGCCGCCAAGGCCGGCATCCTCGGCTTCACGCGAGCCATCGCTGCCGAAGTGGCGAAGAAGGGCGTGACGGTCAACGCCATTGCTCCCGGGTATATCGGCACGGACATGGTGATGGCGATCAAGCAGGAAGTGCGTGACTCGATCGTGGCGACCATTCCTGTCGGCCGCCTGGGCAAGCCCGAAGAGATTGGCGCGCTGTGCGCCTATCTGGTGTCGGACCTCGCCGGCTACATGACGGGCGCGACGCTTAACATCAACGGCGGACTGCATTACTGCTGATGCCGACTGACGACCCCCGCTGCGGCGGGGGTTTGTCGGGTTTTGGTAATGATTTCCGTTGTATTAAAATGGTTTTTTCGGAGGGGAACACAATGGCCGGACAGAGCCGACTGATAAAGAAATACCCGAATCGCCGCCTGTATGACACCCGCACCAGTACCTACATCACGCTGGCCGACATCAAGCAGCTCGTACTGGCGCACGAAAGTTTTCAGGTCGTGGACGCCAAGTCCGGCGACGATTTGACGCGTGCCATCCTGCTGCAGGTCATCCTCGAAGAAGAGGCCGGCGGCGCGCCGATGTTCTCATCGGAACTGCTGTCGCAGATGATCCGCTTTTATGGCAATGCCATGCAGGGCATGATGGGTGCCTATATCGGGGACAACATCAAGTCCTTCACCGAGGTCCAGGCCAAGCTCAAAGAGCAGGCCAAGGGACTGTACGGCGAAGGTGCGGGCGATAGCCAGGATCTGTGGGCGCAGTTTCTCAAGTTTCAGGGGCCTGCCATGCAGCACATGATGGGCACCTACGTCGAGCAGAGCCAGAAGATGTTCCAGCAGATGCAGGACACCATGCAGGAACAGACGCGCAAGATTTT
>JAPLRA010000460.1 GCA_026399445.1 Sulfuritalea sp. | reverse complement strand
TCGATTGTCGACCAGGCTGGCAATGCGGTGGCGCTGACGAGTTCGATTGAAAGCGCGTTCGGCAGCCGGATTCAGGTCGACGGCTTCTTGCTCAACAATCAGCTCACGGATTTCTCCTTCACTTCAGCGCGCGATGGCCAGTCGGTCGCCAATCGCATGGAGCCTGGAAAGCGGCCACTGTCGTCGATGGCCCCGACGCTCGTGTTCGATGCCAGCGGACGACTCCATGCTGTACTGGGATCGCCCGGAGGCGGCCGCATCATCAACTACGTGGCGCGGACTCTGGCCGCCTTGCTCGACGGAGGGTTGGACCCGGTGGCGGCGGTGTCCCTGCCGCACGTCGGCAACCGCAACGGCGTCACGGAAATCGAGCGTGGCCTCGTGTCCGAGGTGCTGGCGCTGGAACTGCCGCGAAATAGCTGGCTAGTCCGCCCAGGACCACTCCAGACAGCCGCAATACACGCTGTCCGCCGCTCATCGCCAGCCAGACTGCATCCTTGTCACTCGCAAACCACAACACGCCGCCCAAGGCGATCAGTGCGGCCATGAGCTTAAGCATGAATATTGCCCAGCCGGGTTGTGGCTGGTAGGCACCCTGACGCCGCAGGCCGCGCCAGAGCAATGTCGCATTGAGGCACGAGGCCAGGCCGATGGACAGGGCCAGTCCCGCATGTTTCAGCCAGCCGATGAAGGCGATATTCATCAACTGCGTGAGCGCCAGCGTGATCAGGGCGATTTTTACCGGCGTACGGATGTCCTGCCGGGCGTAGAAGCCGGGCGCCAGAACCTTGACCAGAATCAGACCGGTCAAGCCGATGGAATAGGCGACCAGCGCTTCCCGGGTGCGCAGCACGTCCGCGGCGGTAAATGCACCGTATTGAAACAGCGTCGACAGCAGCGGCACGGAAAGCATGGCCAGCGCCAGGGACGCCGGCAGGGTCAGCATCAGGGTCAGGCGCAGGCCCCAGTCGAGCAGGGCCGAGAAATCCTCTGTCTTGCCATCTGCATGGGTCTTCGCCAGGCTGGGCAGCAGTATGGTGCCCAGCGCCGCGCCGAGGAGGCCGGCGGGGAACTCCATCAGGCGATCGGCATAGTAGAGCCAGGACACGCTTCCGCTTTCGAGGAAGGAGGCGAAGATCGTGTTGATCAGCAGGCTGATCTGCGACACGGAAACGCCCAGCACTGCCGGCGCCATCAGCTTGAGGATGCGCTGCACACCTTCGTCGCGCCAGAGCGGATCGAAGCGCGGCAGCATGCCGATTTTTGCCAGAGCGGGAAGTTGGATGCCGAGTTGCAGCGCGCCGCCGATAAAGACCGCCCAGCCCAGAGCCAGAACCGGCGGATCAAACCAGGGCGCTGCGAAAAGCGCCATGCCGATGAAGGACAGGTTCAGCATTACCGGCGTGAAGGCGGGCAGGGCGAATCGGCTCCAGGTATTCAGGATTCCCGCGGACAGGGCCACCAATGACATGAACAGGATGTAGGGAAAGGCGATGCGTGTCAGCTCGACGGTCAGTTGAAACTTCTCGGCATCAGCGCTGAAGCCGGGGGCTGTCACGGCGATCAGCAAGGGTGCAGCGGCCATGCCGAGCGCCGTGACCGCGATCAGGATCAGAAACAGTACGCTGGCGACGCGGTCGACCAGGCTCTTGGTTTCGGTTTCCCCCCGGCGATTGCGGTATTCGGCGAGGATCGGAACGAAGGCCTGGGAAAACGCGCCCTCGGCAAACAGGCGGCGCAACAGGTTGGGCAGGCGGAAGGCGACGAAGAAGGCGTCGGTCATCATTCCGGCGCCGAAGCTCCTGGCTATCACGAAGTCGCGGACGAAGCCCAGAATACGGGACAGCAGGGTCATCCCGCTGACAGTGACCAAAGAACGGAGCAGATTCATGGCGAGTATGGTATCCGGGATGCGGCCGGCAGAAGCCGCTTGCAATGGGCGGAAGACCCCCTTATAATCTCGCGCTTTCCCCAGATCCACCGGATATAGATTATGGCCAATACCGTCCAAGCTCGCAAGCGTGCCCGTCAAGCGACCGAGCAGCGCGCTCACAACATGAGCCAGCGTTCGTCACTGCGCACTGCAATCAAGAAGGTCCGCAAGGCGATTGACGCCGGCGACAAGACCGCCGCGCAAGCCGTGTTCAAGGAGTCGCAGTGCGTCATCGACTCGATCGCCGACAAGAATATCGTGCACAAGAATCTCGCTGCGCGCCAGAAGAGCCGCCTCTCGGCTGCCATCAAGGCACTTTGAACCGCCAAGCTACTTAGGCGTCTAGCACCCCACAAAAAGGCTGCCCCGGATACCGGGGCAGCCTTTTTGTTTTTGTCTTGGCGTGAGACGCCTGATGGCCAATGAAGCCCAATTGCCTGCTTTCCTGCCAAAACCACCATCGGCATAATGCTTTATAAAATGTGCTTCTAAATTAAAGAAATAGGTTGAGTTTGCCGAAACCACTGCATATAATCGCCAGACCTTGTTGAAGTGAAAGGGGTTTCATGCAATCCCATCAGTTCATAAAATATGCATTTCGTATTCGTACCCGTCTGGGCGTGATTGTGGGCCCAGCGCAAGCTGAGGCAGGTGTACCACGATTGCCAGATCATCGAGTGTGTTTGTCATCACCGCAGCGTGCGCATACCGGTGGCCAGCTTCGAGGAAGTAGCAAACCTGATCGTTCGCTGAACCCTGGTGCCCCCCCCGGCCGAGCCTTGGCTGGCCGGTTTCTGCGACGCCGTCAGATAAATCGCGCGGCCCGCAATTCTTCCATTAGTGCCTGATAGTCCAAGGCCCCTCTGCTGGTCGGGCTGTGGCTGAAAATATCGAGGCTCACAGCGGGCGCCTCGGCGATCGCCACATTTTCGGAAATCACCGTTTCACACAGTTCGGCTCCGAACTGCTCGCGCAGCCTATTCTGAATCTCGAAGCTCATCTTGCGGCGGCGATCAAACCGCGTCAGCAGGTAGCGTCGCTCGATGCGCCGCTTGAGGACGGGTTCCAGTGCTTTCATGGTGCGTTCGATCTGCAGCGCGCCGCGCAAGGAAAGATAGTCCGACGAGACGGGGACCAGTATCCGGTCGGAAGCGAAGATCGCATTGAGGGAAAGCACGCCGAGAAACGGGCAGCAATCGATTACCGCGGTGCTTTCGCCGCCTGCGGCTTCAAGCACCTGCAAACCGTTGTTGAGCCGGTTGAGGATGGCCGGTCCCTTGCCGAATATGGAGTCGACCTTGATCAGTTCCGCATGCGCCGGGATCAGCCGGCCCACGCACTCCCAAACCAGGGCCAGCTCTTCGAGCGGTCGATTGTCCTGGTAGAGTGCGAACACGCTGTTGTGAGCCTCGCCCAGCGCTTTGCCGTGTATCGATGTCAGGTGAGCCTGCGGATCAAGGTCGATCAGCAGCGTCGGCTCGGAATTTTTTGCCAGCGCCGCGGCGAGATTGAGGGCCGTGGTCGTCTTGCCGACCCCGCCTTTTTGGTTGAAAACCGCCATCCTCACGGGTACATCCTCCGCCTTCCAGCTCTGTACAGAGGCCAACTTTTATCTTAGTATGGAGACGTTTGCAAGCACGGCGGCCGCGTTGCTCTTCGGCCGCCGTATGTTTTTTGCGTGGAGTGCTTTCATGCCGCATCTGATGAATACCTATGGGCGGCTGCCGGTCGCCTTTTCCCATGGTCAGGGCTGTCGCTTGTTCGACGAGCAGGGCAAGTCCTACCTCGATGCCCTGGCGGGGATTGCCGTCAACACGCTGGGCCACAATCATCCTCGCCTGGTGACGGCCTTGAGCGAGCAAGCCGGCCGCCTGATACACACATCGAACCTGTACCGCATCAGTGAAGCGGAAGCGCTGTCCGATCGTCTCGCCGCGCACTCTGGCATGGAGGAAGTGTTCTTCTGCAACTCGGGCTGCGAAGCCAACGAGGCCGCGATCAAGCTTGCACGAATGTACGGTCATCAGCGGGGTATCGAGCAACCCACAATCATCGTCATGGAACAGGCCTTCCACGGACGCACGCTGGCGACGCTCTCCGCGACGGGTAACCGCAAGGTGCAAGCCGGCTTCGAGCCGCTGGTGTCGGGGTTCGTGCGGGTGCCGTTCGACGACCTGCCGGCCATCGAGCAGCTTGCCGAGCGCAATCCCAATGTTGTGGCGGTGCTGTTCGAACCGATCCAGGGCGAAGGCGGCATCAACCTCGCGCACAATGATTTCATGCGGTCGCTGCGGCAGATCTGCGACCGCAAGAACTGGCTGTTCATGGTCGACGAGGTACAGTGCGGCATAGGCCGTACCGGAGCCTGGTTCGCCCATCAGCATGCCGGCATCCTGCCGGATGTCATGACGCTGGCAAAAGGTCTTGGTTCCGGCGTGCCGATCGGCGCCTGCCTTGCTGCCGGAAGCGCTGCCGGGGTGTTCAAGCCCGGCAATCACGGTTCGACCTTTGGCGGCAACCCGCTGGCCTGTGTGGCCGCGCTGACTACGCTGGATGTGATCGAGGCCGATGGCCTCATGGCGCATGCAAGCAAGCTGGGCGAGTCGATTCGCGGTGGTTTGCGCAGCGGCCTGTCGGGCGTCAGCGGCATTGTCGAGGTGCGTGGCGAAGGACTCATGATAGGCGTCGAACTGGATCGTCCCTGTACTGACCTGGTCAAGCGCGGGCTGGAAGCCGGCCTGTTGATCAACGTGACCGCCGACAAGGTGGTGCGTCTGTTGCCGGCGCTCGTCATGACCGATGCCGAGGGCGCCGAACTTGTCGCTGCGCTGGTGCCGCTGATCAAAGAGTTTCTCGGAGCCTGATCATGGCACCGCCGCGGCACTTTCTGCAGCTGAACGATTTTTCGCGAGAGGAACTCGACTATCTTTTCGAGCGGGCCCGTGCTATCAAGGCGCGCTTCAAGGC
>JAPLRA010000487.1 GCA_026399445.1 Sulfuritalea sp. | reverse complement strand
GCCGACCGGCAGAGCTTCGCCAACCAGCTGGATCGCTTCATCGCCAGTCGACGCAAGTCGACGGGCTGACGATTGATTGGCGCCGTGTCACCAGCGCCGACCTTTCAAGCCAGCGCGGCAGGAAGACTGCCGCGGCTATAATCCGCGATTGATCTTCACCCTCCCAACCAAGAGAATCCAAACCCGTGAACGTGCAGGAAATATTGACGAAGCTTGTCGCCGGAGCGCAATCGGGCGAGGTGATCTTCCCGACCACGGCCGAGATGGCCCTCAAGGTACAGCGACTGCTCGATGACCCCGACTGCTCGGTGGATCAGCTGGCCCGTCTGGTGCAGTCCGATCCGCTGCTGGCCGCGCGAGTAGTCGCCGTCGCCAATTCCGTTATCTACAACCGCTCCGGGCAGACCATTGTCGACATCAAAAGTGCCGTGTCGCGCCTCGGGTTCAAGACCCTGCGCGTCCTCGCGGCATCCGTTGTGGTGCGGCAGATGGAAGGCATGGCGAAGACCCCCCAGCACCGGCAGATGGCCATCGGGCTTTGGGAGCGCACCGCCCACGTCGCCGCCCTGGCGAATGTGATTGCGCGACGCGTGACGCATCAGGATCCGGATACCGCGTTCTTTGCGGGCATCGTGCATGAGGTGGGCGGCTTCTATCTGATTTCCCGCGCCGGGGATTTTCCCGGACTGCTGGAAGGGGCCGCCGGCAGCCTGAGCGCCTGGGACGAGGGCGGTTCGGCAGAGGTGGGCCGCGTCGTGCTCCAGCGACTGGGCGTGCCCGACGCCGTGATGGAGGCCATCGAAGGCTTGTGGGATGGCTACATGGCCATTCCGCCAAAATCCCTCAGCGATACCTTGTTGCTGGCGAGCCGCTTGGCCCCGGTCGAATCGCCTCTTACGCAGCTTTCCGGCAATGCGCGTGACGGCACGCGGGTCCAGATCGATGTCGCCCTGGATCAGGCGACCCTGAACAGCATACTGCAGGAGTCCGGGGAAGAAGTTGCATCACTGATCGGCGCCCTGCGCGCCTGAGCCTGCGCAGCTGCGGAGCATTTCTTGGCTATCCACCACTTCCAGCTTCAGGGCGAGTTCATCGAGCTGAACGTCCTGCTCAAGCTGCTCGGACTGGCGCCTTCCGGTGGCGCTGCCAAGGCCATGGTGGCCGAGGGCGCCGTGGCAGTGGATGGCGAAATCGAAACCCGTACCCGACGCAAGCTGCGCTGCGGCAACAGCGTGCGCGTGGCGGATGAGGAAGTGCTCATCACCGCGGCGGCGAGCGACGCATCATGACAATACAGTGGTTCCCCGGCCACATGACCTCGGCGCGCAAGAAGGCGGCCGAGACCATGGCGCTGACTGACGTGGTGATCGAGGTCTGCGACGCGCGCCTGCCCGAGGCCAGCAGCAACCCGATGATCCGCGAGCTGCGCCTTCACCGCCAGCGCCCCTGCCTCAAGCTGCTGAACAAGTCCGACCTGGCAGACCCGACGGTGACACAGGCCTGGCTCGACTATTACAACGCCCAGCCCGGCGTCAAGGCGGTGGCGATTTCGAGCAAGAAGCCGGGCGAGGCGGCGCGCGTGCCGGCCCTGTGCAAGCTTCTTGCGCCGCACCGCAACGACGGCATCAAGCCGCTGCGCATGCTGATCATGGGCATCCCGAACGTCGGCAAGTCGACCTTGATGAATGCGCTGCTCAAGCGCCGGGTGGCCGCCGTCGGCGACGAGCGGACTGATGTGGCCGAAGATCAAGCACGACAGCGACGGCTTCATGCTGGCCGCCAGCCACGCCATCGGCCGCAATGCAGTGATCGACTCCGAGGTTGCGATCTTCCTTGCCGGCCTGCTGCTGCAACACTACCCGGCCTTGCTCACCGAACGCTATGGCATCGACATCGACGGCATGGACGGTGTCGGCGTGGTCGAAGCGGTGGCGAAAAAGCGCGGCTGCATCATCAAGGGCCGCCGTGGCGGAGAACTCGATCTGGAAAAGGCGGGAATGATCCTGCTGACCGATTATCGCGGCGGCAAGCTCGGCCGCATCAGCCTGGAAAGCCCGGACAGCCGCGCCGCGATGCTGATGGCGGCAGAAGCCGCGATCACGAACCCGGTGCCCGACTAGCCACCTCCGGGACAGAAGCAGATCGGGATTCGCCGGGGTCGCATAAACCCGCAGCGGCGTCTATCATGAAAGCATTCTTGTAAACTTCTTGCTGAAGGAAACAATGATGCGCGCCCTGCTTCTGAGCTTGTTTCTGCTTGCGCCGCTCCTGTCGACGACCGCCGAAGCGGCCCTGATTCCCGAACGACAGAAGCTGTTCACCGCAGGGCGCTACGCGGAACTGGAAAAGCTCATGGAAAAGGAAATCGGCGACGATCCGAATCCGAAGAGCGCCAAGCTGATGTTCCAATGCGCCGCCTTCAGCAAACTCAAGCGCTACGACAAGCTGTTCCCCTGCCTTGCCAAGCTGGAAGACAACATCAGCAAGGGTGACACCGCCATGAACGACATGGAGGAAATGGCCAGGGACAGCCCCTTCCTGACCGGCATGGCGCGCATGGGTGCCGGCGTCGCGGGTGGCGAACTTGCGCTCAAGGGTACCGTGGTGCCCTTTGCCTACCTGATGCTGTCCGAAGCCTACAACGAACTGCGCGATTATCCGAAAGCCATTGCTGCGGCGCGCGCGGCGACCGAGGCCATCCCGAAGGGGCTTAGCATCGAACGCAGCATTCGCATCATGGCACTGACCAGCCAAGGCCTGGCCGAAGGTTTCGGCGGCAATCGCGACGAGGCGCGCAGGATCGCCGTCGAACTGGCCGCGATCGGCACCTTTTATCCGTACTCGCTGCTCGCCGCCGACAAGTGGCACGGGGTGGCGCGCATCTACGTTTCGGTAGGCGATTTCGTCAAGGCCAACGAAGCCTTGCGCGAAGACACCAGCTCGCTGATCGGTTCGCTCGCCGTGGGCCTGGCCGATGCGATCGCCGGAATGGACGTCGGCGACAGCATGTTTTCCTATGTCGAACTGCCCAAGGAATTCCTGCTCTACAAGACGCAATTCGAAATCGGCCAGGTCAAGGAGGCGAAGGAGGGTTTCGACAAACTGCTGAAGGACAAGCGCACGCAAAGCAACGGCGAAATCTGGTGGCTGCTGCTGTTCGACCGCGGGCGCATTGCCGCTGGTGAAGGTGACATGGCCGAAGCCGTGAAGCTATGGCGCCAGGCGGTGGAGATCATCGAGTTGCAGCGCTCCTCGATCAATACCGAGGCCAACAAGATCGGCTTTGCCGGCGACAAGCAGGCTGTCTATCACCAACTGATCGCCGGGCTGCATGCCACGGGCCAGTTTGGCGAAGCCTTCGACTACCTGGAACGCTCCAAGTCGCGTGCGCTGGTCGACATGCTCGCCTCGAAGAAGGACTTTGCCGTGGCCACTGGCAACGGCGAAAAAATCCGCGACCTGCTGGCACAAGCGGAAAAAACGGAAATCGCCGGGCTCGCCCAGGGAGCCGCGACGCGCAGTCGAACCCTGAGCGTCTCCGCATCGGCCGAGGTGCTGCGCGAGCAGGCGCCGGAACTGGCCTCCCTCGTTTCGGTGAGCGCCACCCCGCTGGCGGAGATCCAGGCCAGGCTGAGAGCGGATGAAACCCTGGTCGAGTATTACTATGACGACAAGTCGCTCTACGCCTTTGTGCTCAATCGCGAAGGGCTGAACG
>JAPLRA010000428.1 GCA_026399445.1 Sulfuritalea sp. | reverse complement strand
TGCCTTCGCGCAGGCCTTCGTCGGCAGCCATTTCGATGCCCATACGCAGCCGGGTCAGCGGCGTGCGCAGATCGTGCGAAATGCCGGCCAGGATCAGGGCACGGTCCTGGTCGAGCTGCGCCAGGTCGGCGCTCATCTGGTTGAAGGCGTGGGCGACGGTCGCCAGCTCGGTGGGCCCGCTCTCATCGAGACGATCCGC
The DNA here is from genome assembly GCA_026399445.1 of Sulfuritalea sp. Classification (GTDB taxonomy): domain Bacteria; phylum Pseudomonadota; class Gammaproteobacteria; order Burkholderiales; family Rhodocyclaceae; genus Sulfuritalea. The sequence continues at coordinate 2,456 of JAPLRA010000428.1, read as the reverse complement.
CGTCTCGCCAGCGCCGACTTTTCGTGCCGCCTGTTGCAAGGCCTTGAGCGGCCGGGTGATGCGAAACACGATGAACCAGGCGCCGAGCAGCGACAGCAGCAGGGCGGCCACACCCCAGCCCAGCCAGCTCAGCGGAATCACGCGATCGATACGCTCGCGAGGCAGCGCGAGCCAGTAGTCGCCATCGTCGCTGTCGTCGATGCGGAAATTGACGAACAGGGCACGTTCGCCCTCGCGTTCCAGCGTCAGGCGGGTCTTGGGTCCGAGTTGTTCCTTGACCAGTTCCTCGACACGGCGCAGAAAGGCCCGGTCGGGCAGGGCCTCGACACGATCGGCCGCATCGGCCGGGTAGATGTGGATGCCTTCGCGGTCGGACAGTTCGCGCAACAGCTCACGGCGTGCCTCCGGACGGGCCGAGATCAAAGCGGCCCGGGTCAGGTTGGCGACGCTGACCAGGGTTTGCGCCAGTTGCCGTGCGCGCGGCTCGCGCTCGTACGTGGTGAAGATGAAAAACCAGGCTGCGACGGAGAGCAGCATCAGCAGGGCGACGAGAAGAAACGTGCGCCACAGCAGCGTGCGCGGCAACAGTTTCATTCGTGTTTTTTTCCGTCCGGAACGAAGACATAGCCGAAGCCCCACACGGTCTGGATGTAGCGCGGTTTGCCGGGATCTTCTTCAACCAGCTTGCGCAGGCGGGAAATCTGCACGTCGATCGCTCGATCGAAGACTTCATATTCACGGCCGCGCGCCAGTTCCATCAGCTTGTCGCGGCTCATCGGCTGCCGCGGATGTTCCAGCAGGACGCGCAGCAGGCCGAATTCGCCCGAAGTGAGCAGGGTGCTCACCTCCTCGCGCAAGAGTTCCCGTGTCGCCAGATTGATGCTCACCTTGCCGAAACTCACGCTCTCTTCCGTGATGGCCGGGGCGCCCGGAGGCGGAGGCGGCGCCTGGCGGCGCAGCACGGCATGGATGCGCGCCACCAGTTCGCGCGGATTGAAGGGCTTGGGCAGGTAGTCGTCGGCGCCGACTTCCAGGCCGACGATGCGATCGACCTCGTCGCCCTTGGCGGTCAGCATGATGATGCTGACCGGGTTGGCCGCTCCGCGCAGGCGACGGCAGATCGCCAGGCCGTCTTCCCCGGGCAACATCAGGTCGAGCACGATCAGGTCGTAAAGTTCGCGCTCCAGTGCGCGATCCATGCCGGGCGCGTCGGGTACCGCCTTGACCGTGAAGCCCTGATCCGAGAGATAGCGCTCGAGCAACTGGCGCAGCCGCAGGTCGTCATCGACGACCAGAATTTTGGTCTTGGTTTCGTTCATGGGCTGAATCCTAGCGGGATCGACGGCTTCCTGCCAGCGGGCTTTACAAACGATTACAAAGGCGGGCAGGCGGCAACACTTGGCTTACAGGCCCTGCCGAGAATGCAAGTGTGCCGGAAGAGCGGCATCGATAAACCGGAAATCTGGCATCGGAGGCAGTCATGAAAGCATTGTTCTTCAGCATGGCGCTGGCCGCAGGGCTGGCTTTGTGGGGCGCGGAACCGCAGGCGGGTGTCGATCACCTGATGGCCGCCAGCCACGTGGCGGGCCAGCAGGTTTACAATATTTACAGTATCTTTCGCTGATGACGACAAAGGGTTGGCTGTGACGACAATGCGCAGGGCGAGATGGGCCGGGGTGGCAAGCGTGCTGTGGCTTCTGGCTACTGCTGCTGCGGCACAGGGACCGTTTCGACAGCAGCAGGGCCGCAACGCGGGTGGCGGCGGCGGTGGCGGTGGCGGTCCGCAGCGGATGATGCCCGCCGAGCAGCGCACCGCGCAATCTTCCCCGCCCGATGCGTCTGTGCCGGGTGGCGGCAGACGTCTGTCGCCCGAAGAGCGCCGCCAGTTGCGGCGCGACGTCCATGAGGCCGGCCGCGATCTTTATTCGGACAAGATGCCGCCCGGTCGTCGGGAACCGCGACGACCGTAGGGAGGCTTGTGCCGGATCTCAAGTCTCCGGTGCGCAAAGAGCAACGCCCCCGGAAATGATATTTCCGGGGGCGTTTTTCTTGGATGGTCAAGAGTCGGCGCTGATGAAGCCCCTGCGCTACAAGGCGGTCGAGCAAAAGACGCTCTCCTCGCCGTAGCGGATGGCGGCACGCCGGTTTGCGGCAGCACTTACACCGTAACGGTATCCGCCACTTCCTTGAACTCCTTGATCTGGTCGAAATTCATGTAGCGATAGACGTCGGCGGCCTTGGCATTCACCGCCTGCACCTGTTCCAGATACTCGGCCATGGTCGGAATCTTGCCCATCAGCGCCGTCACCGCCGCCAGTTCGGCGGAACTCAGATAGACCCGGGTGTCGATGCCGAGGCGATTGGGAAAGTTGCGCGTCGAGGTCGACACGGCCGTGCTGCCCTTCTTGATCTGTGCCTGGTTGGCCATGCACAGCGAGCAGCCGGGCATCTCCATG
>JAPLRA010000378.1 GCA_026399445.1 Sulfuritalea sp. | reverse complement strand
ATCAGGTTGAGCTGGCCGTGCCGCACGCCGCGCTCGGCAATCAGCGCATCCGAGAAGCTGCGCACCGCGGCGGTCGGCCCGCGCAGGATTACGCTTTCGAGGCAGTTTTCGTGGTCGAGATGGGCATGCAGAGTGGCCACCGTAAGGTCGTGCTGGCCGTGCTGCAAGGCGGTCAGCCGCTCGGCCAGATCGCGCTCGTGATGGTTATAAACATAGGACAGACTGGCGACACAGTGAGTCGCCTCGCCACGCTTCTGGCGCGCCTGCTCAAGATGCGCCCGCAGCACATCGCGCACCGCCTCGGAACGATTCTGGTAGCCGCGCTCGGCGATCAGCCGGTCGAACTCGGCCGCCAGATCGGCATCGAGAGAAATCGTAATGCGCTCCATCTCAGCCTTCGCCGGTCATTTCCAGTACTTTTTCCACAACGCCACCGCGCTTGAGGAACTCCAGCCGGCGCTCGGGTTTTATGTCCACCAGCCGCGCCAGATACTCGATATTCCGGTCTATTGCTTCCGCATAGTAATTCCGCTCGGCTCCCTGGCATGCCTTGAAATGCAAAGCGAGATGCGTCCCCAGCCCGCCGAGATCCGTGTCGAGCCTGACTTTGCTCTCGGCATAGAACTTTGTCGTCCTTTCCAGCAGGTCGTGTATATCGACGAAGTTGCCCATCTGCGCTTCTTCAAATTCAAAGTACAGGAACAACAGGCGCTCAAGATATTCGCGGTTGGCCATCTGGCCTGTCAGATCGGCAGTGGCGGTGGCAAAGGCCGCACGCTGCTGCTGTGCGTTGTCGAACTTCACGGAGTCGGGATGCTTGCGATGGTCGGTGAGTAGGATGACCTTGACGGTGGCTTCCATCACTCGCGGAGGCAGATCGGCAAGATGCGTCCGCACGAATTCCACACCGCGCAGCACGTGGGTATCGGTAAATTGCGCCCCCGTGCCGCACGCCTCGCCGTCCCTCATCAAATAGCCGATATCGTGCATCAGGGCGCCAATCAGCGCGGCATCGATGTGATCGCCATCGAGCCTCTGACCGGCGAGATGCAAACCATGCAGCATGCGCGCCGCACACAGCACCACCTCGTTGATGTGGTTGCGGTTGTGATACAGCGTCTTGAGTTTCTGGTACCCCGGCAACCCGCCTTCAAGCGCGCTATCCAGCAGGCGAAAAGCGGCGGCAACCCTTGCCAGATCATGGTCCGGCAAGAATGTATGGATGATCTTGCCCACCTGCGCCTCCACCTCCCGGGTGTCGCGGGTATCGCCAATCGCGGCAAAGGGGCTGTCGTAGGCCTTCATCCGTCGGTGCGGTAGTTTTCTGCCGGAGGAGTTTTCGCCACCAGCGGCTCCGGCATGCCCAGACAGCGGCGCAAGGCGGCAATCACATGGCTGTCGAAGCGCTTGCCGGCCGCGGCATCGAGTATCGCCAGGGCGTCTTCGGTACTCATTTTCTTGCGGTAGTGTCGATCAGCCGTCAGCGCCTCGAAGACGTCGGCCACGGTCAGGATTTTCGCCATGAACGGGATTTCGCGCGCCGTCAAACCCCGCGGATAACCGCTGCCATCGAGCCGCTCGTGATGCGAAGCGGCTATCAGCGGCACATTGCGGTACTTTCGGGTGAAATGGATACGCGTCAGGATGTCCTCGGTCAGGCTGGCGTGCGACTTCATGTGGGCGAACTCGTCGTCATCAAGCAGGCCGTCCTTCTTGAGCACGCTGTCACTGACACCGATCTTGCCGTAATCGTGGAGTACCGCCGCCACCCGCAGCAAATCGAGCTCTTCGACGGTGAAGCCGAGCTCCCTGCCGATGGCTACCGCATGCAGCGCTACATTGGTCGAATGGCCGGCAGTCAGCCCGTCCTTGGCGTCGATGGACGCCGCCAGAACATCGAGCATGCTGTGAAACTGGCGCTCCTGGTCGGAAAACAGCATCGCGTTGTCGATGGCGATGGCCACAATGCCGGCCACCGCCTCCAGCGTCGCCAGATCGTCCTCCGAGAATGGTCCCGCATGCTTGTTGATTGCCTGCACCACGCCGATCGACTCGCCCGAGGTGCTTTTCAGCGGCACGCACAGCATGGAGCGAGTACGGTAGCCGGTACGCTGGTCGACGCTGCGATCGAAGCGCGAGTCTTCCCAGGCCTCATCGATGCGGATGCTACGACCCGCCACCGCGGTCAAACCGGCAATGCCGAGTTTCATGTTGAGCGAGATCGAGCGGCCATCGCCGCCATCGGCGTGAATCGCCGCCAGCCGGCCGCTGCCTTCCTCTAGCACGAACACCGTACCGCGATCGCAACCGACGATGTTGCGCAAGGCAATCACTTCGGCTTCAACGCCGGCGGGATAGGCGTCGCCTTTCTCCACCCACTTGGCCAGCCGTTCGGCCGTCTGTTTGGTCAAGGCCTCATCTTCGGCGGTAAAGCGGCCGGCATTCTTGTTGAGCAGTTCGAGACCGCCAAGTACGTGCCCATCCGACGCAAGCAGCGGTGCCACCAGCAGGCTTTCCGTGCGGTACCCCAGTACCGAATCAAGCTCGGGGTTGAAATAGGGGGAAGCGTAGGCATTCGAGACATTGGCGATCTCGCGGCGCAGGATCGCGGTGCCAACGATGCCCATGCGCAGGGGTACCACCAGCGCGCGGCCTTCGACGCCCGCGGCAAAATTGGCACGCAATTCCATGGTATCGCGGTCGAACAGGAACAGTGTGCTGCGATCGGCCCCGAGCAAGGCCGTCACCTCGTCCATGACAACCTGCGCAAGACGATCGAGGTTGTGCTCGGCACTTACCCGCCGCTGGATTTCGAGGCAGTGGCGAAAGCGCTGGTCGTCGGACACGCTGACATCGGTCATGAATCGGGGCCCTATTCCTTCACTGATGCGTTGGTCTGGCATCTCTCAGACGGCCTCCGCCGGTAGTCGCCGCTTGCATTTCGCAAGGCCCGCGCTTTGCCGATCAAATCGTAGCAGAGCCGCGTAATGATACCTGCTGGCACGATAAATACCGTCCGGTTCGTCAGTAGGAATCGACCGTTTGTCGGTGATCCGTCACGCAAAGAGTTGACCCAGATTAAATCCCTGTAACACCAGAGCGCTATGCTGCAATGCAGTAGCCATGCTCGGAGCATTTCATTTGAGGTTTTTGCCATGTCCGAAATAGATGTGATTGATGCCGTTCTCGACCGTCACCGCCGCGATGGCACGCGCCTGATGCAGATCCTGCGCGAAACGCAGGAAGAACTTGGCTGGCTGTCCCCGGCGACCCTGACCGCCATCGCCACAGGCATCGGCTGGCCGCGCGCCAAGGTCGGCGGCACGGCGTCCTTTTACAGCTTTTTCCACAAGCGGCCGCGCGGCAAGTATTGCGTGCTCTGGTCGGACAACATCACCGACCGTATGTTGGGCAATGCCGATCTGATGGATGCCATGTGCAAGAAGCTCTGGCTGGAACCGGGCCGCGTGTCCGAGGACGGCCTGGTCAGCGTGAACACCACGTCCTGCACCGGCATGTGCGATCAGGGGCCGGCGCTGCTGGTCAACTATCGGGCCATCACGCGCATGACGCAGTCCCGGGTCGGCGAGATGGTTGGCCTCATCCGCAGCGAAACACCGTTGGCCGACTGGCCGGCCGAGTGGTTCGCCGTGGAGGACAACATCCGTCGCAAGGACATCCTGCTCGATCACGGCTTGGCGCCCGGACAGGCGCTGGCCGCGGCGCTGAAGCGCGGCCCGGAAAACACCCTGGCCGAGGTCAAGGACGCCAAACTGCGCGGTCGCGGCGGTGCAGGCTTTTCCACCGGCCAGAAATGGGAAGCCTGCCGCACTGCCGCCGGCAGCGGCGACAACCCCGCCCACTACGTCATCTGCAATGCCGACGAGGGCGAGCCGGGCACCTTCAAGGACCGCGTGCTGCTGACCTCCTACACGGACCTGGTCTTCGAGGGCATGAGCATCGCCGGCCTGGTGGTGGGCGCGAAGAAGGGCCTGATCTACCTGCGCGGCGAATATCGCTACCTGCTCGAACCCCTGGAGTCGGCGCTGGCGGCACGGCGACAGGCCGGACTGCTGGGCAAGAGCATCCTCGGCACGGAGTTCAGCTTCGACATCGAGATCCACCTCGGCGCCGGCGCCTACATCTGCGGCGAGGAATCGGCCCTGATCGAATCGCTGGAAGGCAAGCCGGGCCGCCCGCGCATCCGCCCGCCCTTCCCCGTCACCCGCGGCTATCTCGATCAGCCCACCACGGTGAACAACGTCGAAACCCTCGCTGCGGCCTGCCTGATCGCCACCCACGGCAGCGCCTGTCCAGCAGCGGCGACTGCGGGCGGCCGGGCATTTACGAGTATCCCTATGGCGTGACAGTGAGACAAGTGCTGGCCGATTGCGGCGCCACCGACACACTGGCGGTGCAGATTTCCGGCCCTTCCGGCATCTGCCTGGCCGAGGCCGAGTTCGACCGCAAGATCGCCTTCGAGGATCTGCCCACGGCCGGCGCCTTCATGATCTTTGACGAAACCCGCGACATGTTCGAGGTGGCACGCAACTTCGCCCACTTCTTCGCCCACGAGTCCTGCGGCTTCTGCACTCCCTGCCGGGTCGGCACGACGCTGGTGCGCAACATCATGGACAAGATCGCGAAGAATCACGGCTCGCCCTACGACATCAACGAGCTGTTCAAGCTGCACCGCCTGATGCAGGGCGCCAGCCACTGCGGCCTGGGCAACAGCGCCTGCAACCCGATGTTCGACACGCTCAACAAGTTCCGTCCCGCCTACGAACGCCGGCTCATGTCGCTCAACTACGAACCGGCTTTCGATCTCGACGCCGCCCTGTCGCAGGCGCGGCAGATGACCGGCCGCGACGACGCCGCCGCACACTTTGACGAGCACCCGGAAAACGAGGCCGAAGCATGAACGCGACCACTACCTTCCACCTCGATGGCGAGGAGATTCCCTTCACGCCGGGGCAGACCATCATTCAGGCGGCAAAGGCCGCCGGCGCCTACATCCCGCACCTGTGCTGGCATCCGGACTTCCAGGCCAACGGTTCGTGCAAGCTGTGCACGGTCAAGGTCAATGGACGCTTCGGCTCAAGCTGCACCATGGAGGCGCAGGCCGGCATGGTGGTCGAAAACCGCACTGCCGAACTCGACGACAAGCGCCGCACGCTGCTGCAGATGTTCTTCGTCGAAGGCAATCATTTCTGCCCTTCCTGCGAGAAGAGCGGCGACTGCGCCCTGCAGGCCACGGCCTACGAACTCAAAATGATGTCGCCGCATTTCGACATGTTCTATCCCGACCGCGCGGTCGATGCCTCGCATCCCGACATCCTGCTCGACTTCAACCGCTGCATCATGTGCTCGCTGTGCGTTTCCGCCTCGCGCGACGTCGACGGCAAGAACGTCTTCTACATGGGCGGGCGCGGCATTCTCGGCCGACGCGTGCATATCAACAGCGAGTCCGGCATGCTCGGCGATACCGATTTCGCCGCCACCGATCGCGCCGCCAGCATCTGCCCGGTCGGCGTCATTCTGAAGAAGCGCAAGGGTTTCGCCGTGCCGATCGGCGAACGCACCTACGATCTGGCACCGATCAGCGCACCGGACAAGGAAACCACGCCATGAACGCCCCGATGAATGCAACCCCGGCCCCGGTAAAGAAACTGCGTGTCGCCACCACCAGCCTCGCCGGCTGCTTCGGCTGCCACATGTCCATTCTCGACATCGATGAACGCATCATCAAGCTGCTCGAGCTGATCGAATTCGACCGCTCGCCGCTGACCGACATCAAGACCTGCGGCCCCTGCGATCTGGGGCTGATCGAAGGCGGGCTGTGCAATGCCGAGAACGTGCACGTGCTGCGCGAGTTCCGCCGGAACTGCAAGGTGCTGGTGGCGGTGGGCGCCTGCGCGATCAACGGCGGCCTGCCGGCGCAGCGCAACCATCTCGACCTGCGCGACATCCTCGAAGAGGTCTATCAGACAGAAGTCGGGCTGTCCCACGGCGGCATTCCCAACGATCCGGAACTGCCGCTGCCGCTGAACAAGGTGCACCCGATCCATGAAGTGGTGAAGGTCGACTACTTCCTGCCCGGCTGCCCGCCGTCCGCCGATGCGATCTGGAAACTGCTGACCGACCTGCTCGCCGGGCGTACGCCCAATCTGGGCCACGGCCTGCTGCATTACGACTGATTTGCGACAAAGTCACGACTGAGACCGACATGAAATTCGAACTCGAAACTGCCACCTCCCCCGAAAAACTCCGTCGCGTCGCCATCGATCCAGTATCAAGGGTCGAAGGCCACGGCAAGGTCACCATCCTGCTTGACGACAACAACAAGGTGCACCAAGTGCGCCTGCACATCGTCGAATTCCGCGGCTTCGAAAAGTTCATCCAGGGCCGTCCCTACTGGGAAGTTCCGGTCATGGTGCAGCGCCTGTGCGGCATCTGCCCGGTCTCGCACCACCTCGCGGCATCGAAGGCGCTGGACATGATGCTCGGCGTCAAGCAACTGACGCCAACCGCCGAGAAGATTCGCCGCCTGATGCACGCCGGCCAGATCCTGCAATCACACGCCCTGCACTTTTTCCATCTGGCGTCGCCCGACCTGCTGTTCGGCTTCGGCTCCGACGTCGCCGCGCGCAACGTAGTCGGCGTCATCGCCGCGCATCCGGAAATCGCCAAGAAGGGCGTATTCCTGCGCAAGTACGGCCAGGAAGTCATCCGCATGACGGCCGGCAAGCGGGTGCATGGCACCGGCTCGGTTCCCGGCGGCGTGAACAAATCGCTCTCGGCCGAAGAGCGCGCCGAATTGCTGAAAGACATCTACCAGATGGTCGCCTGGAGCCGCGACGCGGTCGGCATGATCCGCCAGTTGTTCGAGCAGAACCTCGCCGAATACAACGCCTTCGGCCGTTTCCGCTCCGCCGGCATGTGCCTGGTAAGTCCCGACGGCGCGATGGACCTGTACCACGGCGGACTGCGCGC
>JAPLRA010000186.1 GCA_026399445.1 Sulfuritalea sp. | reverse complement strand
GGTCGAGCTGGCGCTGGCGCCCTTTCCCGAGGAGAGCGAAGCAGACGATGCCGCAGCCGGCCCCCGGGTGGCCATCGCCGGCCGGCCCAATGTCGGCAAGAGCACGCTGATCAATACCCTGCTTGGGGAAGAGCGCGTGATTGCCTTCGACATGCCTGGCACCACCCGAGATGCCATCGAGGTGCCGTTCGAGCGGAATGGTCGCGCCTACACGCTGATCGATACGGCGGGCCTGCGCCGCAAGGGTCGCGTGTTCGAGACCATCGAGAAGTTCTCGGTGATCAAGACGCTGCAGGCCGTTGAAGAGGCCAATGTGGTGGTGTTGATGGTCGATGCCACCCAGGAGATCTCCGATCAGGACGCGCATATCGCGGGCTTCATCATTGATGCCGGACGAGCACTGGTGGTCGCCGTCAACAAGTGGGATGTGGTGGATGAGTACCGCCGCGAGCAGATCAAGCTGGATATCACGCGCAAGCTGAATTTCCTCGGGTTTGCGCGGGTGCACTACGTATCAGCACTCAAAGGGCAAGGTATTGCGGGCATTCTGACCTCGGTGGACAAGGCGTACGCGGCCGCGATGGCCAAGATGTCCACCCCGAAGCTCACCCGCGTGCTGATTGCCGCCGTCGAAAAGCAGACGCCGCCACGCCACGGAGCGTTCCGCCCCAAACTGCGTTACGCGCACCAAGGTGGCAGCAACCCACCGATCATCGTTATCCATGGCAACGCGCTCGAGCACATTCCTGCCTCGTATTCACGCTTTCTGGCGCGCTACTTCCTTGAGGCTTTCAAACTGCAGGGTACGCCACTGCGCATTCAGTACAAGACAACCGAAAACCCTTTTGCCAATGTGAAGCGGCCGGTAAAGTCCAGGCGCGAAAAGTGAACGTCGGCGCTGATGGCACGGCGAGGCAAAATCGATTACAGTAATTCACTCAAAAAACCAACAATCCTCAAAGGATCATCACCATGAGCAATAAAGGGCAAATGTTACAGGACCCGTTTCTGAACACGCTGCGTCGCGAGCACGTTCCGGTTTCCATCTACCTGGTCAATGGCATCAAGCTGCAGGGCCAGGTCGAATCCTTCGACCAGTATGTTGTTCTGCTCAAGAATACGGTGACACAGATGGTGTACAAGCACGCCATTTCGACGGTTGTTCCTGCCCGCCCCGTCAATTTCGCCCAGGAAGCCGAAGCCGATTGACCGCTTCGCCTTGTCGCTGGCGATTCCCGTGAGGGTATCGCCCTGATGTTCGAGCGTCCTGCCAGCGGCGAGAACGCGGTTCTGGTGCAACTGGATTTCGGCGAAGGTGACTTCGCAGAGCGTCTTTTCGAGTTCAATTTGCTGGTTGGCAGCGCCCGTGCGCGCCCGCTAGCGGTAGTTTCAGGGAGGCGGGCGCGGCCCGACTCCGCGCTCTTTGCCGGGAAGGGCAAGGTGACTGAAATCGGCGACGCCGTTCGGTTGCACGAAGCTGACGTCGTGATCTTCAATCACGAGCTTTCCCCGGGCCAGCAACGCAATCTCGAACGGACTCTGGAATGCCGCGTGGTCGACCGCAGCAGCCTGATTCTGGATATCTTCGCCCTGCGCGCGAAGAGCCACGAAGGCAAACTCCAGGTCGAGTTGGCGCAACTCCAGCATCTGGCCACCCGACTGGTACGCGGCTGGACTCACCTCGAGCGGCAGAAGGGCGGCATCGGTTTGCGTGGTCCCGGTGAAAAGCAACTCGAAACCGACCGCCGCTTGGTGGGCAAACGAGTTGCACTGCTCAAGGATCGCCTGAAGCAGTTGGAGCGCCAACGCAAAGTACGCAGACGTGCACGCACCCGCGGCGAGGTACTGGCGATCTCGCTGGTGGGGTATACCAATGCGGGCAAGAGCACCCTGTTCAACGCCTTGACCAAGGCAGGTGCGTATGCCGCCGACCAGTTGTTCGCCACGCTCGATACGACGTCGCGCCGGCTATTCATCGAGGGTGCCGGGCCGATCGTGCTCTCGGATACGGTCGGCTTCATTCGCGATCTGCCCCACGCTCTTGTAGCTGCCTTTCAGGCGACGCTGGAAGAGACCGCACAGGCCGACCTGCTGCTGCATGTCGTCGATTCCTCCAGCCCCGACCGTGACCAGCAGATCAATGCGGTAGGTGCTGTGTTGAAGGAGATCGGGGCGCTCGACGTGCCGCAAATTGTGGTGTGGAACAAGGTCGACCTGACTGCCGCAAGCCCCGGAATCGAGCGTGATGACTGTGGTAACATTTCATGCGTTCGATTGAGCGCCCGCACCGGGGTCGGAGTATCGTTGCTGCGCGAAGCCCTTGCCGAAGTGGCGAGTCGACATGACGAAAGTTCTGCTGCCGCAGCCTGATGTTTTCCTGACCCGTTTTTCCTTCTTGACTACCCAAACCAAATAAACGTGATTGCTGGAATCCTGATGTCTCTCAATGACCACGGCTGGGGCAACCAGCCAGGTGGTGGCAAGCGCGGTGGCGGCAATCAAGGCCCTCCCGATCTCGAAGAACTCTGGCGCGATTTCAATCGCCGCTTGTCCGGCCTGTTTGGCAACAAGGGCGGCGGTGAAGGTGGAGGCGGGGGTGATGCCGGCAACCGCATGCCTTCGATCAGCCCAAGGCAGTTCGGCGGCGGGATCGGTATTGTGGTGATCCTGGTGGCCGTGGTTTGGCTGGGCAGCAGCTTCTACATTGTTGACGCTTCGCAGCGAGGTGTCGTGCTTCAATTCGGACGATTCAAGGAATCGACCGAGCCGGGCTTGCGCTGGCGCCTGCCGTGGCCGATCCAGAGCCACGAGATCGTCAATCTCACGGGAGTGCGTACCGTCGAAGTCGGCTATCGCGGTTCGGACAAGAACAAGGTGCTCAAGGAGGCCCTGATGCTGACCGATGACGAGAACATCGTCAGCGTCCAGTTTGCAGTTCAGTACTTGCTCAAGGATCCGAAGGCTTACCTGTTCAATAACCGCCATCCGGACGATGCGGTCATGCAGGCGGCGGAAACAGCGATTCGCGAGGTGGTCGGTAAGAACAAGATGGACTTCGTGCTCTACGAGGGACGCGACCAGATCGCCGCGAATACACAAAAGCTGATTCAGGATATTCTCGATCGCTACGAGACCGGCATTCAGGTTCGCTCGGTGAGCATGCAAAGCACCCAGCCGCCGGAGCAGGTACAGGCTGCCTTCGACGACGCGGTAAAGGCAGGCCAGGATCGCGAACGGCACAAGAACGAGGGGCAGGCCTATGCCAACGACGTGATTCCACGGGCGCGTGGCGCCGCCTCGCGCCTGATGGAAGAGGCGACCGGCTACCGTCAGCGCATCATCGTCACGGCCGAAGGCGATGCCTCGCGCTTCAAGCAGGTTCTCACCGAATACAGCAAGGCGCCGGAAGTCACTCGCAGCCGCATGTATCTCGAAACCGTCCAACAGATTTACGCGAACACCAGCAAGGTAATGATCGACGCCAAAGGACAGGGCAACCTGCTTTATCTGCCGCTCGACAAGCTGATGCAGGCCACCGCGGCCACCGTCGCTGCGCCGGCAGCGGCGGAAGTGGCGGTCGTTCCGCGCGGCGTCGTACCCGGACCTGCGGCTGCTGCACCGGCTGCACCGCCACAGACAGAGCGTTCAGCACCGGGTGATGCGCGCGCCCGCGGCAATCTCGGCTCACGCGAGCGGGGAGAACGTTGATGCAACGCCATGTGTCTTTCGTCGCTTCATTCCTGTTCGGCCTTCTGGCGCTGTTCGCCATGACTATTTTCACGGTGGATCAGCGTCAGTTCGCGATCATTTTCCAGCTTGGGGAAATCAAGGAAGTGGTTTCCGAGCCGGGCCTTGCGTTCAAGTGGCCGCTGATTCAAAACGTGCGGATTTTCGACAAGCGCATCCTGACCATGGACTCACCCGAGCCGGAGCGGTTTCTTACCGCCGAGAAGAAGCCGGTGCTGGTGGATTCCTTCGTCAAGTGGCGCATCCATGACGTCAAGCAGTACTACAACTCGGTCGGTGGCGATGAGATGCTGGCCAAGACTCGCCTGTCGCAGACCGTGAATTCCGGTTTGCGCGAAGAGTTTGGCCGGCGCACGGTGCACGACGTTGTCTCAGGCGCACGTGATGACATCATGGTTTCGGTGAAGAAGAAGGCCGATGCCGACATGCGTGCCATCGGCGTGGAAATTGTCGACGTACGACTCAAGCGTGTCGACCTGCCGCCGGAAGTGTCCGAGTCGGTCTATCGCCGCATGGAAACCGAGCGCAAGCGGGTGGCCAATGAATTGCGCGCCGAGGGCGCGGCGGAGGCCGAAAAAATCAAGGCCAATGCCGACCGTCAGCGCGAGGTGATACTGGCCGAGGCCTACCGTGACGCACAGAAGCTCAAGGGCGAGGGTGATGCCAAGGGAACAGCGATTTATGGTCGCGCTTTCGGCGAGAATCCAGAGTTTTATGCCTTCTATCGTAGTCTCGAAGCCTATCGCGCGAGCTTCAAGAACAAGAGCGACCTCATGGTGATCGAGCCCAATTCCGAGTTCTTCAAGTACTTGAAGAGCAGCGGCAAGGGCAAGTAATTCGGGTCGGTGCCGGTTTGAAATGCTCAATATCCTGCTGCTGGCTTTTGCCCTGATGCTGGTGATCGAAGGTCTCCTGCCTTTTCTCGCGCCGCGAGTGTGGCGGGAAACTTTCCGGCGCGTGACTGAACTGAGCGACGGACAGATCCGCTTCATCGGCCTGTCGTCGATGCTGGTCGGCGTCGTTCTACTGACGGTATTCCGCTAGCCATCATGGCAAATCAGCGCTGGCTTCTGCCCGAAGCGATTGAAGACGTCCTCCCCCGCGATGCGGCGCGCGTAGAGTTCCTGCGGCGCAGCCTGCTCGACGAGTTTTCCCGTCATGGCTATGAGTTCGTCATTCCGCCGCTGCTTGAGTATGTCGAATCGTTGCTGACTGACAGCGGTCACGACCTCGACTTGCGAACCTTCAAGCTGGTCGATCAACTTTCCGGTCGCAGCATGGGCGTGCGCGCCGACATCACGCCGCAAGTTGCGCGCATCGACGCCCATCTGCTCAACCGCAAGGGTGTCACGCGGCTATGCTATTGCGGCAGCGTGCTGCACACCCTGCCGGCCGGCTTCAATGCCACGCGCGAACCCCTGCAGATCGGTGCGGAAATCTACGGCCATGCCGGACTGGAGGCCGATATCGAGGTGATTCGCCTGTTGGCCGCCGCCCTGGCTCGATGCGACATCAAGGCATCCCGCTTCGACCTCGGACACGTCGCGGTTTTTCGCGCGCTCGCCAGGAAGGCTGGCTTGGCGCCCGAGGCTGAAGAGGAACTGTTCGGCGCCCTGCAAGGCAAGGACGTGCCGACCGTG
>JAPLRA010000117.1 GCA_026399445.1 Sulfuritalea sp. | reverse complement strand
CAAAAACGCCTCGTTGCAGCGGCGAGGCCGGCTTCGAGGCGTGAGCGGGCGACGCTTTAGCGCTATTTGTTTTTCCACCGTTGCCGGTGTTCTCCGCCACGCAAGTTGTCATTTAACTCGGCGGAACAGAGCGCATTTTAGGCTTGTGGGGCGTTACCGTCAATCCGGGTGCTAAGCTTTGCCCATGCCCTGGTTGCTCCAGTTTTGCGCGGCGCGCGCTGCCTTCGCCACGATGTTCACCGCCTGGTCGGCGGTGCTGCCGTTGCTGCGCACGGACTGGCAGATGAGCGCGTGGCAGGCGGGCATGGTGCAGTCGGCCTATCACGTCGGCTTCCTGATCTCCCTGTTTTCGGTCGGCTTCCTTTCCGACCGCTATGGCGCGCGGCGCATCTACCTGCTGTCCGGCGGCGCCGCAGTCGCCAGCGGGCTGCTATTCGCCCTGTTCGCCGACGGCTTCGTTTCGGCGCTGCTGCTCTACGGTCTCACCGGCTTGTGTTCGGGCGGATCCTATACGCCGGGGCTGGCCATCGTCGCGCAGCGGATTCGCGAGCGGCAGGGTCGCGCGCTGGGCTACTACCTTGCCGCCGCTTCGCTCGGCTATGCCATCGGCCTGTTCATTGCCAGCGCCATGATTCCGCTGGCCGGCTGGCGCGGCGCGTTTGTCGTCACCGCCTGCTTCCCGCTGCTGGGCATGGTCCTGGGTTGGTGGTCGCTGCGCAACGTGCCCAATGTCGTGCACGCATCGCCCGGCGGCCATGGCAATCTCAGTCGCCTGCTCGAGGTGGTACGCAACAAACCGGCAATGCTGTCAATCTGGGGCTACACCTTTCATGCCTGGGAACTGCTCGGCCTGTGGGCCTGGCTGCCGGCCTTCCTCGCGGCTGCAGCCATCGTCGGCGGTACAACGGGAATAGAGGCGGCGAGTCTCGGCGCCACGCTGACGGCACTGACCTATCTCGCGGCGGTAGTCGGCAGCGTGTTCGGCGGCTCGCTGTCGGATCGTTTCGGCCGCACCAGCGTGACGTTGCTGCCGTCGGTCGCCAGTCTGGTCTGCTCCTTCAGCTTCGGCTGGATGATCGGCGTGCCAATGTTCCTGCTTGTGGCCGTAGCGGTGTTCTACAACGTCACCGGCGTAGCCGATTCATCCATCCACTCGACGACGCTGACCGAACTCACCGACCCGCGCTATCTTGGCGCCGCCTACTCGCTACGCTCGGTGCTCGGCTTCGGCGCCGGCGCGATTTCGCCCTGGGTCTTCGGCCTGGTGCTGGACTGGGGACGGACGGGAGGCAGCCTGCCCGATCACGTGGTGTGGGGGCTGGCGTGGTCGACACTGGGACTGGGCGGGCTGCTCGGCCCGGTGGTGATCTGGCGCCTGCGCCGGATGCCGGAGGCATTGAAACTTGCCGGCGGCAAACGCTAGCGCGTCGGGTGCGCGAAGCCGCGCTTGCTGCCCTCGATGAAATCCGCCAGTTCCGTCACCGGCCCTCTTTCCATGGCGCGCATTCGCGCCAGAGCATCGGCCAGCGGCACGCGCTGATAGAGCAGTCGATAGGCGTCTTTCAGGGCGCCGATGTCCAGCCGCTCGAAGCCGTTGCGCTTGAGGCCCACCAGATTGAGACTACGGGCGCGACCCGGATTGCCGTCGGTGATGCAGAAAGGCAGCGCATCCTGCACCACTTTTGACGAGAGCCCCACCATCGCATTCCTGCCGATGCGACAGAACTGGTGCACCGTCACGGCCGCCGAAATGAAAGCGCGGTCGTCCACCACCACCTCGCCGGCGATACCCGCAGTGTTGGCCATCACCACGTGATTGCCGACCACGCAGTCGTGCGCGACATGGCTATAGGCCATGAGGAAACAGCCGTTGCCGAGTTTCGTCGCGCTGCCCTGGCGCGAGCCGCGATGTACCGTGACGCCTTCGCGCAGCCAGTTGTCGTCGCCGATCTCGGTATAGGAAAGGCAATCCGGCTTGAACTTGAAGTCCTGCGGATCGCCGCCGATCACCGCGTGTTCGGCGACGCGATTTCTCGCGCCCATGCGCGTATGGCGCTTGATCACGGCATGTGCGGCAATTTCGCAATCATCGCCGAGGACTACGTCTTCCTCGATGACCGCGAAGGGGCCGATGCGGACATTGACGCCCAGCTTCGCATCGGTGGCGATGACGGCACCGGGATGGATACTCACGTGAGCGCCTGGCGGATCGCGCCGGTGATGCGCTTGATCTGGTCATCCTTCAGCATCGGCGAGATCGGCAGCGACAGACAGCGTTGGGCGACCTTCTCGGTCACCGGCAGCCTGACTTTGCCGTGCGTCGCGGCAAACATCTCCTGCTGGTGCAGGGGCACCGGGTAGTACACGGCGCAGGCGATGCCGGAGTCGGTCAGCACTTTCTGGATCGTGTCACGGCGATCGGACAGGATCGTGTACTGGTGATAGACGTGGCGGCCATGGCCATCGGCAAGGGGGGTTTCGACCAGGCCTGCCAGATCCTTGTTGTAGGAGTCGGCGATGGCGATACGGCGATTGTTGAAGTTGTCGAGGCGCTTCAGTTTGATGCGCAGGATCACGGCCTGGAGTTCGTCGAGCCGCGAGTTGTAGCCGAGCACATGATGGTGGTAGCGCACCCGGGAACCGTGACTGGCCAGCACGCGCAGCTCCGCGGCGAGCCGGTCGTCGTCGGTGATCATCAGGCCGCCATCGCCGAAGGCTGAAAGATTTTTCGACGGATAAAACGAGGTGCAGCCGATGTCGCCGTAAGCCCCCGACTTGCGCCCGGCATAGTCGGCGCCGAAGGATTGTGCAGCATCCTCGATCAGCTTCAGCCCGTGCTTTTCGCACAGGGCTTTCAGCGGCGCCAGATGCATCGGCTGGCCGAACAGGTGCACCGGCACGATGGCTTTTGTATTCGGCGTGATGGCGGCTTCCACCTGATTCAGGTCGAGGTTGAAGGTGCGCGGATCGATGTCGACGAAAACCGGCTTGGCGCCGCACATGACCACGGTCGAGGCAGTGGCGACAAAGGTGAAGGGCGTGGTGATGACTTCGTCGCCCGGTTTGATGTCGATGGCGCGCAGGGCGATCAGCAGCGCGTCGGTGCCGGAAGCGCAGGAAATCGCGTGCTTGACGCCAGCATAGGCGGCGGCTTCCGCCTCGAAGGCCTTGACGTTGGGGCCGCCGATGTACTGGCAGGCGGCCAGCGCTTCGCAGACCTCGGGTTCGATTTCGTCCTTCAACAAGGCGTATTCGGCCTTGAGGTCAAGCATCGGAATGTTCATCATGGAAACGTCGGAAAAGGAAACTGCTTTACCGCGGAGGCGCAGAGGCGCGGAGAAAGGCAGCGCATAGGGAACTGCTTTTCTCTGCGCATCCTCCGCGCCTCTGCGCCTCTGCGGTGAGGTTCTTCATTCAGGATACCGAACTCTGCCGTGCCGCGATCATGCGGTCGATTTCCAGCGCGATGGCCAGCGCATCGCGGCCCTCGCGGCCGCTGACCACCGGCGGGGTGCCGTTCTTCACGGCATCGACAAAGGCCTGGATTTCCGTCATCAGTGCGTCGCCTGGGGGCTGCTGGAAGGTTTCGGTGTCGAGCGGCGGCTCGCCTTCAAGAAGAGCTTCGCGCTTCTTGCTGATGCCGATGCGGCGGTCGCCGAAATCGATCGAAATGTATTCGTGGTGCTGGAACACGCGCAGGCGGCGCAAGCTGGCGGTCGAGGTGCGGCTTGCCGTGAGGTTGGCGACGCAGCCGTTGGCGAATTCGATGCGCGCGTTGGCGATGTCGATGCCGTCGGTCAGCACCGAGACGCCCGAAGCACGCAGGTCGGTGACCGGGCTGCCGACCAGCGGCAGGATCAGGTCGAGATCGTGGATCATCAGATCGAGCACCACCGACACATCGATGCCGCGCGCCTTGAACGGCGCCATGCGGTGGGCTTCGATGAACACCGGTCGCTTGATCTTGTCCTTCACCGCGAGCCAGGCCGGATTGAAGCGTTCGAGGTGCCCGACCTGCAGCACGAGCTTTTTCGCATCGGCCAGCGCAATCAGCTCGTCGGCCTGCGCCACGGTGACGGTGATCGGCTTTTCCGCCAGCACATGCACGCCGGCGGCGAGGCAGTCGCGCGCCACGGCATGATGGGTTTCGGTAGTGCTGGCGACCGAGACCAGATCGACTTTTGGGTGGGCTCCGAGCAGCTCGCCGTAACTGGTGAAAGCGGCCACGCCAAGTTCTTTCGCCACGCGCTGCGCCGTCTCCGGGTGGGCATCGACCACGCCGACCAGCTCGACGCCGGCATTCGCCGCGCTGAGCGCGGCATATTTCTGGGCATGAAAGCGGCCGAGATAGCCGACGCCGATGACGGCGGCACGGAGTGGAGTAGACATAGGCGATAATTCTACTTTCTTCGCCGCCTTCGTGCCCGCGCTCCCCGCCGCCGACATTCGCCGTGCTGCCCACCCTGTTCCGCCTTTTCTCGCGCTTGCCGCTACCGCTGCTGCACAACCTCGGCGCCCTCGCCGGTTGGCTGGCATGGCTGCTGTCGCCGACCTACCGGCGCAATTTTTCCGCACATATCACCCAGGCCGGCATGACTGAGGCAAAGACGGCGGCGATTGCCGAAGCCGGCAAGGCCTTGCTTGAGTTGCCGAAGATCTGGCTGCGGCCGCAGGACGAGGTGGTCGAGCGCGTGGTCAAGGTCTCCGGCTGGGAACTGGTCGAAAGCGCCTGGGCCGCCGGGCGCGGCATCCTGTTCCTGACGCCGCATCTGGGCTGCTTCGAAATCACTGCGCAGTATTACGCGGCAAGGAAACCGATGACCGTGCTCTACCGCCGACCGAAGCAGGACTGGCTGGCGCCGCTGATCGAAGAAGGTCGCGGCGCGAACCTCAAGCTGGCCCCCGCCGATCTTTCCGGCGTGCGGCGCCTGCTGAAGGCCCTGAAGAGCGGCGAGGCCGTGGGCATGCTGCCCGACCAGGTGCCGGGCAAGGGCGAGGGCGCCTGGCTGCCCTTCTTCGGCCGCCCCGCCTACACCATGACGCTGGCCGCGCGACTCGCGGAAACCGGGGCCACGGTGCTGCTCGCCTATGGCGAACGCCTGCATTACGGTGCCGGCTTCCACCTCAAGCTGTTTGCCTTGTCCGCGCCGCTCGAAGGCGATCTCATGCAGCGCGCGGCACAACTCAATCGCGAACTCGAAACGCTGATCCGGCAGTGCCCGGAGCAGTATCTGTGGGGCTACAACCGCTACAAGGTGCCGGCGGGCGCGGAGCCGCCCGGGGCCATGCAGGCGAGACCTTGACCGTTAATTCGGCTTAACACATAATGACCAGCATGATCATAACGGTTAAAACGCCATGATTACCGAAACCAGTGCCGTCAGCTTCCGGCAGAACCTGGGCGAAATGCTCAACCAGGTGCAGTATCGCCACGACAGCGTGGTCATCAACAAGGACGGCAAACCGGTTGCCGCGCTGGTCGATGCCCGCCTGTTCGAGCGCATTCGCCGCATGCAGGGTCGTTTCGACGCGCTATGCCAACGCATCGAGGCCGGCTTTGCCGGTCTTCCGGAGGCGGAAGGCCTCGCCGAAATCGAGGCGGCCGTAGCGCTCGACCGGAAGAAGACACGCGCATCGACCAGGAAGCGCTGATCCGCCGTGGCCGCGCTGCGGGTGGTGCTCGATACCAACGTGCTGCTCTCGGGCATTGCCTATCCGGCCAGCGTGCCGGGCAAGATCATGGCGGCATGGCGCCACGGCTCGGTCGATGTGCTGCTTTCCGGGTACATCCTCGACGAGCTGCGCCGCGTCTTGCCGCGCCTGGCTCATCGTCACGGTTTGAGCATGGCGGAAATCGACGATCTGGTGGACGCCCTTTCCATACAAGCCGAGGTCATCGAGCCGCTCCCCGTTGCGGAACAGGACTTGCGCGATGTCGATGATCAACCGGTGCTGGGGACCTTGCTGGCGGCGCTCAAGACATCCGGCGCCGACTATCTCCTCACCGGAGACAAGGACCTGCTCGCGCTGGCGGAACGCTACCCGATCATGGCTCCCGCGAAGTTCTGGGCGACCCATGCGGGACTGTGATCGTTGATGGATATCGGGGAGGCAATCATGAATCGCTTTCAATATCCTGTTCTGCTTACGCCCGCTGAAGAAGGCGGATTCGTCGTCACCTGTCGCGACCTGCCGCAACTCATCACCCAGGGCGATACCGAGCAGGATGCGCTGGAGCAGGCGACCGACGCTATGGACGAGGTATTCGCCACCTACATGATCGAAGGCATCGAGTTTCCAGAACCCAGCAAGGCGAAGCGGCGCGAGCGTCTGGTGGCGCCGCCGGCCGGCGCGCGCGGAGCATGAAGCTGTCGAAAATTTACCGGCCGCGAAACCCGGTTTTCTGGCTGCTGATCGGGTTCAACCTCTTGTCGACCGCACTGGCCTGGATTGCCCGCAACTATGACCTGGCGCCGCTGCCGGCGCTGGCGGTGGCGGCAGCGGCCGTGGCAAACGCCGTGATCGGCCTGTTCCTGATGCTGCGCCTGATGCGCGAGGAGCCGCCAAGCACGGCGGGCTGACGTGACGCGTGTCGTGCTGGTGATCATGTGGCTGCTGCACTGGCTGCCGCTGCCGCTGCTGGCGGCGCTCGGGCGCGGCCTCGGCCTGTTGCTCTACGCTGCGGTCGGCGAGCGCCGCCACGTCACGCTGACCAATCTCGGCCTGTGCTTTCCGGAGTTGTCCGTAGCGGAAAAGTCGGCGCTGGCGAGACGGCACTTCATGGCATTCGGCCGCAGCTTCCTCGAACTCGGGCTCTGGTGGCATGCCTCGCCGGAGCGCATCCGGCGCCTGGTGCGGCTCGAGGGCGGCGAGAAGCTCGTGGCATACAAGGGCAAGCCGGTGATCCTGCTGGTACCGCATTTCGTCGGCATCGATGCCGGCTGGATCAGGCTGGCGCTGGAGCATGGTCTGGTGGCGATCTACACGCACCAGAAGAACCGCGTCTTCGAGGCGGCGATGAACGACGGCCGCCTGCGCTTCGGCAACTGCGCCCTGGCTTCGCGCCAGGAAGGCACCCGCCGCGCCCTCAAGGCGATGAAGGAGGGCCGCTTCTTCCACTATTCCCCGGATATGGACTACGGCCCGAAGGAATCCGTTTTCGTGCCATTTTTCGGCGTGCAGACGGCAACCATCACCGGCCTTGCGCGCCTCGCCAAACTCACCGGAGCGACGGTGATTCCGGTAGTGACCCGCATGACTTCGGGCGGCTATGTCGCCAGCGTGGGCGAGCCATGGACGAATTTTCCGGGCGATGACGACGCAGGCAACGCCCGGCGCCTCAACGCCTTCATCGAAACCGAAGCGCTGAAGTCGCCCGAGCAGTATTACTGGCTGCACAAGCGCTTCAAGACACGTCCGCCGGGGGAACAAGGGGTTTATTGACCCCAATTCCCGAAAGTCGGCGCTGGCGATACGGCGTATTCTGGCCGGATGAAGATCCGCTTCACCAAAATGCATGGTCTCGGCAACGATTTCGTCGTGCTCGACGCCATCAGCCAAAATTTCGTGCCGACGCCGGCACAGGTACGCTTTCTCGCCGACCGCCACTTCGGCATCGGCTGCGACCAGTTGCTGGTGGTCGAGAAGACCGGCACGCCCGGCGTCGATTTCCGCTACCGCATTTTCAATGCCGACGGCGGCGAGGTGGAACAGTGCGGCAACGGCGCGCGCTGCTTCGTACGCTTCGTCCATGAGCAGGGCCTGACGCAAAAACGCGAGATTCGCGTCGAGACACAGTCCGGCCTGATCACGCTGCGCCTGGAGTCCAACGGGCAGGTCACCGTGGACATGGGCGCGCCGCACTTCCTGCCGGCCGAAATTCCCTTCGACAGCAGCACGGATGCCGTGGTGCAGCCGCTCGACGTGGCCGGAAAGCAGATCGACATCAGCGTGGTCTCGATGGGCAATCCGCATGCGGTGCAGGTCGTGGCCGACGTCGATGCGGCGCCGGTGGCCCAGCTTGGCCCGCTGATCGAAGCGCATCCGCGCTTCCCGCGCCGGGTCAACGCCGGCTTCATGCAGGTGCTCGACCGCCATGCCATCCGCCTGAGGGTGCATGAGCGCGGCGCGGGCGAAACCCTTGCCTGCGGCACGGGCGCCTGTGCCGCCGTGGTAGCGGGTATCCGCCGCGGCCTGCTGGATTCGCCGGTGCGCGTCACCACGCGCGGCGGCGATCTCTCGATCGCCTGGGATGGCGCGACGAACAATGCTCCGCAGCCAGTCATGATGACCGGCCCGGCGACCACCGTCTTCACCGCTGAAATCGAACTCCCGAACAACCTGACATGAGAGCTGATATGAAATCGGAAGACGTCGCGCGCTATCTCCACGATCACCCGGAATTTTTCGACCAGTACGCTGAAACGCTGGCGCTGGTGACCCTGCCCGATCCGCACAGCGGGCGGGCCATCTCGATCACCGAAAAGCAGCTGTTCAACCTGCGCGACAAGGTGCGCGCGCTCGAAGCCAAGCTGGCCGACCTGATCGGTTTCGGCGAGGAGAACGACTCCATCTCCGAAAAGGTGCACGGACTTGCGGTAGCACTGATCGCCGCCACCGACCAGGCCTCGGTGGTGCGCGCCCTGTATTCGCATCTGGGCGGCGCCTTTGCCGTGCCGCATGTCACGCTGCGCCTGTGGGGCGCCGGCCAGGGTGACAGCCACGAATTCGACGCCGTCGCCGACACCGTCAAGGCCTTCACCTCAAGCCTGCAGCGGCCCTACTGCGGAACCGTGACCGGGCAGGAATCGCTGGCCTGGTTCGGCGACAACGCAACGCATCTGCGCTCGATGACCCAGGTGCCGCTGCGCGAATCCGGCGGCGTCTGCTTCGGCCTGCTGGTGATGGCCAGCGAAGAAGCACATCGCTTCTACCCGGAGCTCGGCACACTGTATCTGGAACGCATCGGCGAGATGGCTTCGGCGGCGCTGCTGCGCGTCGCAGCCTGACTTTCATGCAGTGATCCGGCACCCCTGATGATGAAACACATGAAAGGCGAATTGAAGGCCCCCCACCCCCATCCCCGCCCCAGGGCGGGGCTACTGGTCAGCTCGCTTCGCTCGACTATCACCAGTCGCTCCGAACGGGTTGTTTCACGTTAATGTCATGGACGCCTCGGTCGAGGGCTTTCTCACCGAGCTTGAAATCCAGCGGCGTGCCAGTCCGCATACGCTCGACGCCTATCGCCGCGACCTTGTTCGCCTGACCGATCTGGCGGCGGGTACCGAGCTGTCGGAGTTGAAGACCCCGCAACTACGGCGCGGCCTGATGCAGCTGCATGCGCAGGAGCTCGCGCCGCGCTCGATCGCGCGCACGCTATCCGCCTGGCGCAGCTATTACGCCTGGCTGGCGCGGCGCGGCGTGATCGCCCTGAATCCGGCCGACGGTTTGCGTGCGCCGAAGCGACCGCGCGCGCTGCCCAAGGCGCTCGGCATCGACCAGGCCGCGGCCCTGCTCGACGGACCGGCGACGCTACCAAATGCGAGTTTGGCAAATGATTCGCTGCAGGTGCGCGACGCGGCGATATTCGAACTGTTCTATTCCTCCGGCCTGCGCCTGTCCGAACTGGTGGGCCTCGACTGGCCCGGCGGACTTGACCTGGATGCCGGTGAAGTCACCGTCACCGGCAAGCGGCAGAAGACGCGCAAGGTGCCGGTGGGCGACAAGGCGCTCACGGCACTGCAGGCGTGGCTGAAACTGCGCCCGCAATTCCTGCGCGACGAGCAGCCGGCGCTGTTCCTCGGCCGCAACGGCACGCGCCTCACGCCGCGGCAGGTGGAAAGCCGTCTCGCGCAATGGGCGCAGCGGCAGGGCGTCGGCGTGCATGTGCATCCCCACATGCTGCGCCACTCCTTCGCCTCACACGTGCTGCAATCCTCCGGCGACCTGCGCGCGGTGCAGGAAATGCTCGGCCACGCCAGTATCGCTGCGACGCAGATCTATACGCATCTGGATTTTCAGCATCTGGCGAAGATCTACGACGCGGCACATCCGCGCGCCAAGAAAGCCTGAAGCGAACCGGACAGCAGGGCCGCGTGATAGACCCGAAGCGCGACTTGCGCGTCATTGGCGGCGTAAAGCATCTGACGTTCGGTCAGCCGCGGATTGGCCCAGTTGGAAGTGGTTGTCCGCTTGGATTTCTGCAGGCGCTTGCCGAAGTAGCGCGCCACGGCAGTCTTCGCGCCAAGGCTCTGGTTGCGTGTTTCGCTGCGCAGCTCACGCGAAAGATCGAGAACATTCTGCGCCTCGATGCCCAGGCGCGATCGCAGTTGCGCAAGATCGCTGTCGAGCCCGAAGCCCACCTTCAGGACCTGTTTCGATTCGAGAAGGACCTTCATGCCCTCCGGATCGAACAGCCGATCGACCTGGAAAAGGTAGACCCGCGGCTCGGTGGCGAGCTGGATCAGGTGCGGCCCGGTGGATATTTCACCCTTGCTGAAGGTCGGCTTCGATTCCGTGTCGAAGCCGATGACCTCCTGCGCCAGAAGCACCCGCAGGGCCTCGGCGGCAACATTCGCCGAGGTGACAAGCACCACGTCGGTGACGGCTACCCCTTCATAAACAGGCAGTTCCGGAACAATTTCAGTGTTTGAGGAGGTGTCCAAGGTGTGTTCGCCAGGTGGGAATTCTCTGCCCGAGCCGCGTACCGGAATCGCCTTTGTCTTGAACCGGGGCTGCGGAGTGCTTCGCGCTTGCGCAAGCATTATCGCAAGTCGGTCTACAATCTGCCTGTTAAATCGCTTGAGTCCCTGCGCATGGCTGAAACCGCATTCTGCTACCACTGTCGTCAGCATCACCCGAAATCGGAGATGCGACAGATCGAAACCAAGGCCGGCAAGCGCTGGCGCTGCATCCGCAGCATCGAGGCGACCCGCCAGGGCCAGGCCGCGCGCGAAGCCTATGGCCGCCAGGTGTCGGAGATGAACAAGTCCGAGGCGCAAAGCCGGGCGCGCCTGAGCAAGCCGATCGTCACACCCTGATAGCCGCCGTTCATGCTGCGCGGGCTTGCCGTCCTCCTGCTGGCAACACTCACCGCCTGCGCACCGCTGCCTGCGGGCCAGGGACGCGGCGCACTCTGGCAGCCCTCGCCAAACTTCGACCAGCGCCGGCCAAACTTCGTCATCCTGCACCAGACCACCAACGACAACGCCGCCAAGGCGCTGGCGACACTGACCGACCCGCAGCGCAAGGTTAGCGCCCATTACCTGATCGGCCGCGATGGCGCCCTCATGCAACTGGTGGATGAAGCTTCGCGCGCCTGGCACGCCGGCGAGTCCTGGTGGGGCGGCAGCACCGACCTCAACTCGGCCTCGATCGGCATCGAGCTCGACAACACCGGCGAGGAAGAGTTCGCCGAAGCGCAGATCGTCGCCCTGCTGGCCTTGCTCGACAATCTGCGCACGCGCTATCCGATTCCGGCGGCGAACTTTCTGGCCCATGGCGACATCGCGCCGGGACGCAAGGTCGATCCGAGCCGATTGTTCCCGTGGCAACGACTGGCCGCGCATGGCTTCGGGCTGTGGTGCGAAGCGCCACCGCCGATCCCTCCCGCCGGCTTCGACACGATGCTGGGCCTGCAGGCACTGGGCTATGACATCGCCGCGCCGGCCGCCGCGCGCGCGGCCTTCCGCCGCCATTTCGCGGCGAGCGACAACGACGCCGCACTCGCCCCGGCAGAGCAAGCCCTGTTGCACTGCCTGCTGCAGAAGAAGGTAGCGCGCGAATGAGAACGCGTTGCGACGAGATACCCGCCTACATCACCAGAGACGGTTCCGAAATCCGCGAACTGATGCATCCCTCGGTCCATGGCAACCGCCAGCAAAGCCTCGCCGAAGCCACCGTGCAGCCGGGGCAGCGGACTCAAAGCCATCGCCACAAGGTCACGGAAGAGCTGTGCCACGTCACGGCCGGCAGCGGCATCATGACGCTGGGCGACGCCTGCATTAAAGTCGGCGCTGGCGATACGGTGCTGATTCCGCCCGGCACGCCGCACCGGATC
>JAPLRA010000317.1 GCA_026399445.1 Sulfuritalea sp. | reverse complement strand
TACTGCCGTTGGATTTCTTTCGGCAGCTTCGGCAGTACTTCGCCAGGCGCTTTCCGCAAATTCACGCTTCGCGCGTTCAAGCCAGTTAGCCATGAGCGCCTCCTGACTTTGTGGCCTTGGGATTGATGAAGTAGCGATAGGTGCGGCGACCGGTTCCCGGCCCGGTGCCGCCGACTTCCTCGGCACGCAGCCAGTCCTCATCTTCCAGCCAGTCCAGCGCGGCCTGCACCGCCTCGTCTGTGGTGAGGCTGCGCCATTGGTTGCGCCGCACGTCGCGCGCCGTAAAGCCGTCGGCGACCTTACCTTGACGCAGCTTGTCCGCTAGGGCTTGTGCGGCCCGCAGGCCATCATCCGCCAGTAACCCGTAGCAGCGCCTCGCATGAGCTTCCAGGTATTCGCACCATGCTGCTGCCCGCAATGCCGCTTTGGCGGTAACCGGCCCCCGCTGGTCACTAGACGCACAATCAGCCAGGTGCAGAATCAGTGCCAGCGCTGGAAAGAGCTTGTCGAACTTCGCCAGATGCTGCGCCATGATTGGATTATCTTCGGCGGCAAGTCGTACGCGGTGCAGATCCGCCGACCACTCGATGAAGATTTCCTGAGCAGCCTCATCAAAGCGGAAATGCGGGAACTTGATGAACTCATCTGCCGGCGCCGCACCCCACGCCAGCGGATCAAACTCAGCTAGCGCGTCGAACACCCCAAAGGCTCGATCGCGAGCATTTTTCGCCGGGATACGGTCGCGCCACTCCCAGTGCCGGTGATCAGGAAAGACCAGCAGTTGGAACCGTTGGAGCATTCCATCATTGGCCAGAGCGTTGGCTGCCTGTTCCAGATAGCCGGTCAGCTTGTCGGGCTGGATGCCGCCGAAGATCGACACGCACAGGTTCGGGATGAAGATCGAGCCGCGCCCGATGCGGTCGGTGTCGAAACTGGGGTAGAAAGCCCGTTCGCCTTCGCGGCCTTCTTTGTCCCAGGACGCAATCAGCCCGACCAACTCATCCCGCATCACCAGCAAGCCCGAAGGATTCTCGCGCAGCAATTCGCCCAGCTTTTCGACGGTGGTGTCGTTGGACTTGTAACGCCGCAGGGTCGGTGCTTCCGGCGCCTGTTGCCGGTGGCCTTGCAGTTCCTTGGCGATGCTGTCCAGGTCGCCCTTCTTGGCATCCTTCGCCGCCGCCTTGATGCGCGATTCGATGGCGTCCCGCTTTGCCTCGAACACCGTGTTGTCGGCCTCGAAGGCTTCCACATCTGCCCGATGCGCTTCCATCGCCCGCGCAATCAAGCGGTCCAGCGGTTTCAACGCCGCGCCGATGGCCGGCGACTTCTTCGCCGATGGCAACCCGACGATGCCGCCCCACAGATTCGGCACGATCAGCCAGGAGTCGAGCGATTTGGGTTTGATCGCGCAGCGTGCGCCGATGATCGCACCCAGCGCCACCAGCGCGCCCGCCGCGATGAAATCCGGCGGGCAAGGCATGCGGTCGGCCTCGTCCATGACCCAACCGCGCAGCGCCTCGGGCAGCAGGGTTTCCGCATCGAAAGCCGGAACCGGATGCAGCGCCGCCTGGATCGGCTTCGGCGCCGGCCATTCGTTGCTTGTTGCCAGCCTATCCGTTGACCTGTCGCCGGCAATCGTTTTGTCCAAGCCGACGGTTGGCAGGGCGGCAATGTACGCCGTCGTGGCGTCCGGGTGCGCCATCAGCCAGTCCACCGCATCGCCTTTGGGCGGCAAGTTCAGCGCCGCCACATCGATGATGAACACCGTGCAGCCCAGCGCCCACAACGCCGCCGCGACCGCATCGGCATAGCGCCGACCGGCTTCGTCATTGTCGGGCCAGATCGTCACGCTACGCCCCGCCAGTGTTCGCCAATCGGTCTTCCCGGCGGAATCCGCCGCCCCGCTGGTGGTCGCCAGTACGCCGGCCTTCGCCAGCGCATCGGCGCACCATTCGCCCTCGCAGACGATTACCGAATCGTCG
>JAPLRA010000214.1 GCA_026399445.1 Sulfuritalea sp. | reverse complement strand
CGCTCGAATCAGGCTATTTTTCGATCGACGCGGTGCGCCTGATGCAGCAGGAAGTCTGGGGCCAGGCCTTCCCCGCGCCGGTTTTCGCCGACAGCTTCGAGGTGCTCAACCAGCGCATCCTGAAAGACAAGCACCTCAAGCTAAAGCTGCAGAAAGGCGGGCAGCGCTTCGACGCGATCCAGTTCAATTTCGCGGAAAGTGCGCCAGAGCGCATCCGCGCCGCCTTCCGCGTCGATATCAATGAATGGAACGGCACCCAGACCGTGCAACTGATGCTGGAGCATTTCGAAGCCGTCTGAATCGCCGACCATGACTGTGGTGCGCCGGACGTGTTAACCGGTTACCACCCACCCCCTCTTCACGGCTGCAAGAATGCCTCATGGGCATGCTGGTGCCTGCCCCAACCCAAGGAGAGAGACATGGCAGCCAAAAAGATACTCATGCTGGTCGGCGATTTCGTCGAGGATTACGAAGTGATGGTGCCCTTCCAGGCGCTGCTGGCGGTCGGCCATACCGTGCATGCGGTCTGCCCGGACAAGAAAGCCGGCGACAGCGTCGCCACGGCGATTCACGATTTCGAGGGACAACAGACCTATTCCGAAAAGCGCGGCCACAACTTTTCCCTGAACGCGACCTTTGCCGACATCAAGGCCGAAAACTACGATGCGCTGGTGATCCCCGGCGGCCGCGCGCCGGAATACCTGCGCCTGAATCCCGTGGTGCTCGACATGGTGCGTCACTTCTTCAGTGCCAACAAGCCGGTGGCCGCGATCTGTCACGGCGCGCAGATTCTGGCGGCCGCAGGCCTGCTCAAGGGCCGTAGCTGCTCCGCCTACCCGGCCTGCAGCGCCGAGGTGGTACTGGCGCAGGGAAAGTTCGCCGAGATCGCCATCGACGCCGCCGTCACGGATGGCAACCTGGTCACGGCCCCAGCCTGGCCGGCGCATCCGGCCTGGATCGCCCAGTTCCTCAAGGTCCTCGGCACCCGCATCGAGCTCTGATCCTTCCTTTCATCGCGGCAGCGGTGCTACATTGCACGGCGGGGATGCAACCGCATTCCCGCTTGCCGAGGAGAACACGCGATGTGCAAGATTCCCGCTCCCTGCGGCTGTCGGGCGTGGCCACCAGCATCCGGTTGGAGAACCTGTTCTGGCAGGTGCTGGAGGAAATCGGCGCCCGCGACGGTCTCAGCGTAGCGCAATTGATTACCCGTCTCTACGACGAGCTGGCCGAGGCCGGCGGTCAGAGCGCCAACGACAGCGCCAACTTCAGTTCATTTCTCCGCGTCAGTTGCGGCCGCTATCTGGCCTTGCAGGTGGCCGGCCGCATTCCCGCAGATACCGACATACCGATCCGCTCGCTGGATGCAGACTGGGTGCTGGCGGGCGAAAAGGCCGTGCACACGGGTGGATTTCCCTCTTCCCCGCAGCGCATGGGTATCGCACAAACCGCAAGCTGACCTGCAGGCCGGCGGGTCACCGTATCGCCAGCGCCGACTTTCCACCCGCACCGTATAATCGCGGCCCTTCGCATCAATCTTCCTGCCGCCGTGTCCCAGCTCGAAACCGAAACCGCCCGCCGCCGCACCTTCGCCATCATTTCCCACCCTGACGCGGGCAAGACCACGCTCACCGAAAAGCTGCTGTGGTTCGGCGGCGCCATTCAGGTCGCCGGCGAGGTCCGTGCGCGCAAGGCTTCGCGCCATGCCACCTCGGACTGGATGGAGCTGGAAAAGCAGCGCGGCATCTCGGTCACCAGTTCGGTCATGCAGTTCCCCTACCGCGAATGCATGATCAACCTGCTCGACACGCCGGGACACGAGGACTTCTCGGAAGACACCTACCGCACCCTGACTGCCGTCGATTCGGCGGTGATGGTGATCGACTCGGTGAACGGCGTCGAGGCCCAGACCATCAAGCTCCTGAACGTCTGCCGCCTGCGCGACACGCCGATCCTGACCTTCATCAACAAGCTCGACCGCGAAGGCCGGCCGCCGATCGAACTGCTCGACGAAATCGAATCGGTGCTCGACATCCAGTGCGCCCCGATGACCTGGCCGATCAGCATGGGCAAGCGCTTTCGCGGCGTGTACCACCTCTACGACGACATCATCTACTTCTTCGACCCGCAAGCCGAAAAGGGCACCTCCGAGGTCATCGAAGGACTGCACAATCCGCGCCTCGACGAGTTGATGCCGGATCAAGTGGAGGAGTTGCGCATGGAAGTCGAACTGGTGCGCGGCGCCTCACATGCCTTCGACCGTGAAGCCTATC
>JAPLRA010000197.1 GCA_026399445.1 Sulfuritalea sp. | reverse complement strand
TCGCCGGGAACCTTGAACAGGATCGCGGTGAAGGCGCCACCATAGGTGCCGGTGATGTACATCGCGGTCAGCAGGATCACCGCCGGCGTGATGCCCATGGAATAGGTGAAGGGCAGCGCCAGCACCACGCCCATGACCAGGGTGAGGCCCGGCAGCACCGCCACCAGCATCCCCACCACGACGCCGATCGCCAGGGACAGGATGTTCGCCGGCAGGAAAACCGCGGCGAATCCGTTCAATAAATGGTTGATGACTTCCACGTCTGGTCCTCTGCTAACGGATGCCGAGCAGCGGCAGCAGAGCGATCGAGATTTCGCCGAAGACGCCTTTGCCCAGCGGCAAGGAGACGTAGACAACCTTCATGAAGAGGAAGACCAGCAGCAACGTGCCGAGCACGCTGACCACTGCCGTCACGCCCAGCTTTCGATAACCGCCCATGCGGATGAAGAGGGCGGTGTAGAGCAGGGTGGCGATGGTGAAGCCGATCAGTGGCATCACCCAGACATACAGCAGGGTGAGGATCACCCCCGAAATCAGGCGCAGCGGATTGGCCTCACCCGGTTCCTCCTCGACCTCCCCTTCGACCCTCTCCATCTCGCTGGTCACCTGGGCGAGCAGGCCGCTCATGCCTTCCATGTCGGTGAATTGGCGGAAGCCGATTTCAAACACGCAGACGCAGATCGCCAGCCCGAGGATCAGCCGCGGCCAGAACGCCGGGCCGAGCTGGTCGGCGCCGCTGGCGCCGCCGCCGATCTGGCTGGTGCCGACGAACAGGCCGACCGCTATGGCAAGCACTATGAGGTACTGCAGGGTGTCCTTCTTCAAGCGCATTTCCATGGGTCGCGTCTCCAGGACCGGCACGCGCGTGCCGGCCGCATTCCCTGTTCGATTACTTGGAAATCATCGCGATCAGGTGTTTCATCGCATCGAGTTCGCCCTGCAGGAATTTCTCGGCTTCGCCCGGGCCGAGGTAGCTGTTGGGATCGGCATAGCTGTCCTTGAGGAAGGCCTTGTACTCGGCGCTTGCCGCTGCAGCCGCCAGGGCATCGGCCAGGATCTTGACGCGCGCCGGAGGTGTTCCGGCCTTGACCACGACCGAGCGGAACTGCGGGAGGGTCACGTCATAGCCCAGCTCTTTGGACACCGGGATGTCCTTGAATTCGGCCAGGCGTTCAGTGGCGAAGAACAGTAGCGGACGCATCTGCTTGTTGTCCAGCATCTGGCGCACGTCTCCGGCCTGTTCGTAGAGCGCATCGGCATGGCCGCCGAGGATGGAAACGTAGCGCTCGCCGGGATTGGCGAAGGGCACCGGGTTGGTCTTGATGCCTTTGCCGCCAAGGTAGCGCAGGGTCATGTCGTCGATGCTGCCAAGACCGAGCACCGCAACCTTCAGCTTGCCCGGATTGGCGCGGGCCTCCTTCTCGAAATCGGCCCAGGTCTTGAAGCGGCTGTCGGCGGCAACGAAGATCGCCGAGGGCTGGCGCAGCATGATCGCCAGCGGCTTGTAGTCGGTGGACTTCCATTTCGGATTACCGGTGGCCAGCAGCGCATGGGTGTCAGCAATGAACACCGACATCGACTGGCCATCCGCCTCGCCGACCAGCAGCTTGGTCATGCCCGAGGATCCGGTGGCACCCGGCGCGTTGATCACCGGAATGGAGACCTTCAGGGAGTCCTCCATCATCTTGCCGACCTTGCGCGCCAACTGGTCGGCACCGCCGCCCGGCCCCCAGGGCACGATGAATTCGATCGGACGCTGCGGATACTTCTCCTGGCCGATCGCGGCCGTGGCAGCCAAAAGCGCTGCCAGGGAAAACAGAATTTCGCGGAACAGTTTCCGGGTCGCAAATTGCATGTTGGTCTCCTCCTGTCGGTATTCTGAATCGGTGTGCAGCGGCAGCCTTCTGGCGGGCCGGAAAATGAAATGATGCGTTTCGCTTTGTTGGAATATACGCCACTCATTCCGGCTCTTGCAACATGAAAAGCCATTACCGAAAAGATTTATTCCATTTTTTGTATTTATGGCTTCCGGTACCCATGCTCTACTTATATACTCACGCCATGCTCCGCGCACGAAACCCCGCCCAATGACCGAAGCCAACAATCCGTCGGCCGCTGCCCTGAGGGCTTTCGCCATCATGGAAATCGTGGCGCGGTCGGAACGCCCGGTGGCCCTGTCCGAGATCGTCGAACAATCGGGCCTGCCGGCGCCGACGGCTTTCCGCATTCTCGCGATGCTCGAAACCGCCAGGCTGATGCAGCGCGAACCGACCGGCAAGACCTATGGCGTCGGGCATCGGTTGGCCCGTTTCGGCCTCGACGTCATGACCAACAACCCGGTTCGAGCCGAACGCCGCGTGATCCTGCGCCGCCTGGTCGACGAGATCGGCGAGACCTGCAACCT
>JAPLRA010000257.1:2606-7770 GCA_026399445.1 Sulfuritalea sp. | reverse complement strand
CCCAGCCAGACGGTGCCACCACGAGGGGCGATCGCATCGCCATAGACGGTGATGATCAGCGAGTTGGCGCGCAGCGTGTGCTCGACCAGAAATGCATCCAGCCATTGCTGGATGAAGCGGCTTTTCATTGCGTGTGCAGACCTCGAAGCAGGTGGTTCAAATGATACCACTCTGGTTATGGTTATGTAACACGTCATCCAATATTCTGATGTCCCGCTTCACTTGATATATTGCGGCAAAGCCTTGAAGTAAATTAAATATCATTAAAACAATAGGTAAGAAATTATTGGTTGATATGTAAAAAAGAAATTGACAGCATTTAAGTGATACACTATTATTGCATGTAACAAATAACAATGTATCGCAATATAAAACTTGCGGGCGTGAATCCTTACGACAAAGGCGATGAGCTGCCCGATGACTACAAAAAGGCTCTGATCAACCTGATGTGTTTCCAGGCTGATTCCGAATACGCCGGCGCCCAGCGCGTGGCCGAGAACCATCGCTACGCCACGCGTCCGGAAGAGGCCTATCGCCTCTCCAAGAAAGTGTTCGAGGAAATGGGCCACGGTTTCTACGTGTGGAACCTGCTTCAGGAACTCGGTGTTGATGTCGATGCCCGCCTCTACGAGCTTTCCCACAACCCCGACAATCCCGATCCGAAGAAGGTGAACGTCATCAACGGCTTTCGCAAGGAGAGCTGGTCGAAGTTCTTCGAGTGCTGGGAGGACGTCGCCCTGTTCTCGACCGTGGTTACCCCCGCGGCGGTGGCCTTCCTCGGCCAGTATCGCGAGTGTTCCTACCTGCCCTGGGCGCGCGTCAATGTGCGCATCCACAAGGAAGAATACGGCCACCTCGCCTTCGGCGTCTGGGCCTCCAAGCGTTGCATCGAGTTCGGCGGCGAGAAGACGCGCGAATTCATGCAGGAGCGCATCCCCAAGTTCATGCAGATGGGTCTCGGTTTCTACGGCCGCCCGTCAGCCGGCGACAAGAAATCGCAAATGTTCGACATCTATTACGAATACGGCATCAAGGTGAAGAAGCCGGAAGAACTTCAGGCCGAATACATGGAGTTGCTCGATTCCCGCCTCAAGGAAATCGGGCTGGTCGTGCCCCAGGGCGTCGAAGCCGACTACGACATGCGCATGGGCTACGAAGCCGAAGAACTGGCGGCCTGATAGCCATGTTGTCGTCGCCCCAGCAATTGATCGACGGCGAGATTGCCGAACTCAAGCGCTTCGGCTACACGCCCTTCGGCGATGCTGCGCCCGACTGGGCCGGCATGTGGCAGTTGCTGAAGGGGGACTTCGCGACCCTGCGCCGCGCGCATGTGCCGGCCTATGCGGAGATGAGCCCGTGGCCGCAGGAGGGCGCGCGCATC
The DNA here is from genome assembly GCA_026399445.1 of Sulfuritalea sp. Classification (GTDB taxonomy): domain Bacteria; phylum Pseudomonadota; class Gammaproteobacteria; order Burkholderiales; family Rhodocyclaceae; genus Sulfuritalea. The sequence continues at coordinate 6,389 of JAPLRA010000257.1, read as the reverse complement.
TACATGCGCCGCCGGCTCCTGGCGGACCGCCTGTTCGAAGAATGCCAGGTGTTGTACCGGTGCCTTCATGAAGAGGGCATCAATGTCGAACGGGTCGAGGCCTATACCCTGGCGCGGGATGCCTACGAGGAAGCCGTGCTCGATTTCGGCAAGGCTCGCGAAATGCTGGAAGAGGTTTTCACGAAAACGGTCGATCTGTTTCCGCCGAACCGGTAGGCCCTGCCTTTGCCGCTTCCGAGCCGACGGTAGTATCATTCCTCCGACATAAGGAGGACATCCCGTGAAGTCAATGCCACGCAACGTTCATGTAGTGACCGCGACAGTTTTCTCGGTCTTTCTCACCATCCCGACAGCCGTTTCCGCGCAGAGCGCTGCGCCGCCCGAAGCACAGGCCTGGATCGACATCGCGACATTTTCCGGGATGGGCATGCCAATGGGTGGCATGGGCGGCAACCCGATGAGTGCTCTCGGTGGCATGTTCGGCGGCAAGGCGGGTGTCGGCTCGAACAGTTTCGGCAACACCCGCACAATGAGCGCCGGGCGCTGGGTGGATGTGACAGTTCGCAGCCGCGCCAATCCCAATCTGGATGGGGCGCAGCAGGCGATACCGGAGGGTTTCATGAGCCCGGCCCTGGAATTGAAGACCCCGAAGAATGCCCCGCCGCCGCCGCGCGATGAAGAGGACGTCAGGCACGAGGAGCCGGAAAAGCCCAAGGGGCGCATGCTGCTCTACTGGGGTTGCGGTCCCGAAATTCGCCCCGGCCAGCCGAAGATTCTCGACATGGCGACCGCCGGCCCCGGCGACTTCGCCAAGTTCTTTGTCGGGCGCAGTGCAACCCAGCGCGGCGCCCATCTCGCCGCCGGCCGCCCGGTGTGGCCCAACCCCGACGACAGCCGCATGGTGCCGGCGAACGCTTCGCTGCAGGGCGAGCACGCGTTTTCCGGCAAGGGCATCCCCGACGGCTTTCGCTTCAAGATCCCCGCGGCACAGGACCTGATGCCGCCCCTGACGCTCGATCAGGCGGAAAGCAACGGTGTCACGGATCTGAGCTGGAACGCGATTGCCACGGCGCGTGCCTACTTCGTTTCCGCCATGGGCAGCAACGGCAAGGAAGACATGGTGATGTGGACCTCCAGCGAACTGGCGGATACCGGTTTCGGCCTGATGGACTACCAGACCAATGCCGCCGTCGATCGCTGGCTCAAGGAAAAGGTCTTGCTGGCGTCCAACACCACCCGCTGCACCGTGCCCAAGGGAATTTTCGGCGAACACGGCGGCATGCTGCGCCTGATCGCTTACGGCGACGAGTTGAACCTGGCACATCCGTCAAACTTCGCGTCAAGGCCGTCACCAGCGGCATGCTCGGCATGGCGGCGCAGGGCAGGGCGGGTGACTCAAGCCGGGAGCGGAACAAGGCGCAGGAGCAGGAAAGTTCGGGCGTGCCGAAGATGCCGCAGCCGATGGAACTACTGAAGGGCATTTTCGGACGTTAGACAGCGACTTCGAGGAGACCTCCGCATTAACCAATCCATCCTGTTCGTCGACGACGAACCCCACATCCTGAGCAGTATCCGGAGAAGCATTCTGGCGATAACGAAGGACTGGGATCTGCATTTTGCCAATTCGGGAGCGGAAGCCCTGCAACTGTGTGCGGAGCGCAGCTTTGACCTCATCGTGACCGACGCCAAGATGCCGTACATGACGGGTGACGAACTCCTTTTGGAAATGTACAAGCGCGGATACACCAGGGACGTTCCGACCATCATGCTGACCGGCTATGCCGAAGATGACGTCAGGAAACTGCGGAACGTCCTGCGCCTCAAAGCCATTCAAGACGAACTCAAACGGAAAAACGTCGAACTGACGGAAGCGAGCATGCAACTGATCAGGCGACTGGGGAAAGCCGCTGAATATCGTGACAACGAGACGGGAAAACATGTCATCAGGGTAGCCCATTACAGCAAGATTCTGGCTGAGGCTATCGGATTGACGCCGGAACGGGTCACCCTCATATTCCTTACTGCCCCCATGCATGACGTCGGCAAAATCGGGGTGCCCGATGAAATCCTCAAGAAAAAGGACAGGCTCAAGCCTATCGAATACGAAGTCATAAAGACCCACGCGCTCCTCGGCGGGGAAGTCATGAAACCCATGACACGGGAAGAACTTTCGCTCTACAACGCGCATATGGAAATAGGTGCGGAACTACTCGGCGAATCGGATACGCCCATCCTCCAATTGGCATCGCTCATTGCCTTGACCCACCACGAAAAATGGGATGGCACCGGGTATCCCAGGGGGACCAGGGGAACGGACATCCCTATCGAGGGGCGTATCGTCGCGCTCGCCGATGTGTACGATGCCCTCTCGTCGAAACGCTACTACAAACCGGCCTTCCCGGAAGACGAATGCGTCAAGATCATCAACGAAATGCGCGGCACGAACTTTGACCCCGATCTGGTGGACGCATTCAACAGCGAACACGCCAAATTGGTGAAAGTAAAAGAGATGTTCGCTGAAACGGAAAAGACGATAGCGGAAATGCCTGCGAAAGAATCCTGAAGGAACGATTCATTTCGCAGACGGAGTAACATGGCTGTGAGAGAGGGTTTGCCATGGATGAACGCCCGGTAGCGACCGAATATTCAAGCACTGAAGTTTTGCCGACGACGATTCTTATCGTTGATGACATGCCGGAAAATCTCGGCGTGCTGGGTGCGTTGTTGCGAGCCGAGGGTTACGAGGTCAGGGCCGCCAACTCCGGGGCCGTTGCGCTGCGCTATGCCGTTCAGGAACCCCTGCCGTCACTGATCCTGCTCGACGTGATGATGCCGGAGATGGACGGATTTGAAGTGCTCCGGTTGCTGGGCGAAAGTGACGTCGCCAGGAACATTCCGGTGATATTCCTCACCGCCCTCAGCGATCCCCACGACATTGCTCATGGCTTGCGCCAGGGCGCCGCTGACTATATTCAGAAGCCGATCCAGCCCGAGGTTGTTCTGGCCCGGGTGCGGACTCAGCTCGAGGTTCATCGTGCCCGGCAGTGGCTCAGGAACCAGAACCAGTATCTGGAAGCCGAAGTGGCCCGCCGCGTAGCGGAAAACCGCCTCATCGCTGATCCTGATCTCGGCGGCGGAAGGCATCTTCGGCACCGACGCAGCGGGCGTCATCAACTTCGTGAATCCGGCAGCAGCCTCCCTGCTGGGGTATGAGCGCGATGAATTGTACGGTCACCATGCCGCCGAGATATTGTTCAGCACCGGTGTGGATGGGAATGACATCCCTCCCGATAGCCCGATACAGGCTTCCTGCATGACCGGCATCAGGATCTCCGCCCGTGAGGAAATATTCCGGCGCAAGGATGGCAGCCCGCTGGCACTGGAGTTCTCCTGTACGCCGATTGCCGAAGACGACAAGCCGGCCGGAGCGGTCGTGACGCTGCAGGATGTCAGCGAGCGCAAGCGCTACCTTGCAGAACTGGAGCGCAAGTCGAATTTCGACGACCTGACCGGCCTGCCCAACCGCAACCTGCTCAACGACCGCCTCGCCGGCGCCATCGCGCGATGCAGCGAGACCCACGGCGGCCTGGCTGTGCTGACGATAAACCTCGATCGCTTCAAGAGCATCAACGACAGCCTCGGCCATGGTGCCGGCGATCAGGTATTGCGCGATGTCGCGGCGCGTCTTGGGGCGGTGACAGGGAAGATGGACACGCTGGCACGCCTGGACGGCGACGAGTTCGTACTGGTGGCCGAGTCAACGGAAACCGATGCCCCGGCAAG
>JAPLRA010000257.1:0-2595 GCA_026399445.1 Sulfuritalea sp. | reverse complement strand
AGTCCCTGCTCGAGGCGCTGGGGCCCCCGTTCAAATTCGGCGAACGAGAGTTCTTCCTCACCGGCAGCATCGGCATCGCGGTTTTCGCCAGGGATGGCGAAAGCGGCGGCGCCCTGTTGAGGAACGCTGCCGCGGCCATGTTCCGCGCCAAGGCCGGGGGTGGCAGCCGCTTCAACTATTACGAACCGGAAATGAATGCGCGCTCCCTTGAACGCATGGACACCGAAAACGGACTGCGCCGCGCCCTCGATCTGAACGAGTTGGTGGTCTATTACCAGCCGCAGTTGAGCCTGCGTACGGGCGAAATCATCGGCGCCGAAGCATTGGTGCGCTGGCAGCATCCGCAGCGGGGTCTGGTCATGCCAGGCGAGTTCATTGCGCTGGCCGAAGACTGCGGTCTGATCTTGCCACTCGGGGAATGGGTCTTGCGCACCGCTTGCGCGCAGAACAAGGCCTGGCAGGATGCCGGGCTGCCGCCTTTGACCGTAGCGGTGAACATGTCGGCGCGTCAGTTCGCGGCACAAGACGTGGTCAAGATGGCCGCCGCCATCCTGGTCGAGACAGGGCTGGGCGCCAGCTACCTGGAACTGGAGTTGACCGAGAGTGCCGTGATGGCTGACGCCGAGGCCTTCATCAAGACCACAGAGCAGCTCAAGGGACTGGCGATCACCCTGTCGATCGACGATTTCGGAACCGGTTTTTCGTCGCTTTCCTACCTCAAGCGCTTCGCCATTGACCGCCTCAAGGTAGACCAGTCCTTCGTGCGCGACATCGTCAGCGATCCCAACAGCGCCACCATTGCGCTGGCCATCATTTCGCTGGCACACAGCCTGAAACTTTCGGCCATCGCGGAAGGCATCGAAACCGAGGCCCAGCTCAATTTTCTGCGGCGGCACAACTGCGATGAAATGCAGGGCTACTATTTCAGCAAGCCGGTCAGGGCGGTTGAATTCGAACAGATGTTGCGCGAACACCGCAAGCTGGAGTTCGCCGCCACCGAGCCAGCGTCGAACCGCACCCTGTTGCTGGTCGACGACGAGCCGGGAATTCTTTCCTCGCTCAAGCGCCTGTTCCGGCGCGAAGGCTACAAGATTCTGACCGCCGCCGACGGTCTGGGGGGGCTCGAACTGCTGGCGAACAACGTAGTCGATGTCGTCATCTCCGACGCGCGCATGCCCGAAATGGATGGCGGCGAGTTTCTGGGCAAGGTACGGGAAATGTATCCGGACGTTGTGCGCATGATGCTCTCCGGCTATACCGATCTCAAGGCAGTCACCACCGCAGTCAATCGTGGCGAACTGTTCGCCTTCCTGACCAAACCGTGGGATGACGCCGAACTGATGGAAACAATTCGCGATGCTTTCCGCCACTCCGAACAAAGGCAGGACAGGCGGCGGGCGCAGCGCGACGGACACTGAAGCGCTATTTTCTATAAATACCTAATACGGTATACTTGTCCGTGAGTTCCTCATCCCGCCAAGAACGGCCTCTGCACTGGATTGGTTCTGCCAAGCGCGATCTGCTGGATTTTCCCGGCGATGTGGTCGGTGATTTCGGCTATGGCTTGGGCGTTGTGCAGTTGGGCGGCCAACCACCGGCAGCGAAGCCGTGGAAGGGCGAGGGGCCGGGAGTATTCGAGTTGGTCGAGGATCATCGGGGCGATACCTACCGGGTGGCCTATACGGTGCGGTTTGCGAAGGCGGTGTATGTGCTGCATTGTTTCCAGAAGAAGTCGCCTTCCGGTATCCGTACCGCCAAGACCGACGTCGACCTGATTCATGAACGATTGAAGTTGGCTCGCAATGACTACGAGGTGCGCTATGGCAAAGAAGACTGAACTGGTGAACGTGGGCACAGGCGACGTGTTCAAGGACCTCGGCTTTGCCGATGCCGACGAACGCAAGTTGCGCACGCAACTGGCGATGCGCCTCAACGATCTGATCAAGGAACGCAAGCTCACCCAGACGGCGGTCGCCGAAATTTTCGGCATCCCGCAGCCGCATATTTCCGAACTGCGGAATTACAAGCTCAGCCGCTTTTCATCCGAGCGCCTGCTGCACTTCATCACACAACTCGACCGGGACGTGGAGATCGTAATTCGCCCGAAGGCGGCGAATCATGCGGCAGGCTGGGTGTCGGTGCTGGTGGTGGCCTGAGTTCTGCCCAAGAGCACACCGTTATTGCGCCGTCCCGCCAGCGCCGACTTTTGCAGGGATAATATTCCCCGCGATGTTCCCTCCAGTCCCATCACATCCGCACGAAGGGATTTACATGGCCACCAGAAAACCCGCTGTAAGAACCGGCGCCAAGCCCACCGCCAAGCCACCGGCAGCGCGCAAGCCGCTTGCCGAAAACCCCGAAACCGGGGTCCGGCGGCGGGCGCAGCGCGACGGACACTGAAGCGACGGGGATGCCTGGCTGATTCCGCAGGCGATGGTGGCCATCACAGCCCCGAAAGCGAAAGGAACATCATGAATTCGTCCGACTACAAGAAATACGCCGAGCCAAGCCTGCGAGCGGTAGCCGAGACACAGATCGACAATGTGCCGGGGGGCGAGATGCCGGTACGTCCGATCGACGAACTGCTGCACGAAC
>JAPLRA010000490.1:991-5299 GCA_026399445.1 Sulfuritalea sp. | reverse complement strand
CGCGCAAATGAACAGGGCGCAAGGATTTTCCCTCGGTCTGCGCTCGGTAATGCCCCTGCTGCTGGGCGTGGCGCCGTTCGGGGTCATCTACGGTGTGGTGGCGTTGCAAAGCGGCATTCCGCCCCTGGCGGCCATGGCGATGTCGTCGATCGTCTTTGCCGGTTCCGCGCAGTTCCTGCTGGCGCAACTGGTTGGTGCCGGCGCGCCGCTGCTGCTCGCCGCGGGCGCGGTCGGCCTGGTGAATCTGCGTCACGCGCTCTACAGTGGGTCGGTGGCGCCGATCCTGGCGCACCTGCCGCGCCGCTGGAAAATCCTGCTGGCCTACCTGCTGACCGATGAAGCCTATGCCGCCGCGATACCGCATCTGATGGTGGGCAAGACAGATTCACGGGCACCTCATGCGCACTGGATCTTGTTCGGCTCCGGCTTCGGCTTGTGGGCTGGTTGGCAGTTGGCGACCCTGGCGGGCGTGCTGATCGGCGCGCAACTGCCCGCGAACCTTGGCCTGGACTTCGCGCTGCCGCTGACCTTCATCGCCATCGTCGTGCCGATGATCGACAGCCGCGCGTTGCTCGTGTCCGCGCTGACGGCAGGTGCGGCTGCGGTTGCGCTGGCCGCGCTGCCCTACAAGGTGGGGCTGTTCTTCGCTGCGCTGGCTGGCCTTGTGGTCGGAGCCCTGCTGACAAGGAGGACTTCATGAATCTCTGGTGGCTGATGCTGGTTTGCGGCGTGGTTACCTTCTGCATCCGCTATTCCTTCATTGCGGCGGAAGGGCACTACCAGCCTCCGACGTGGTTTCGCCGGCTGCTGCCCTTCGTGCCGATCGCGGCACTGACGGCACTGGTGGCGCCGGAACTGCTGCTGGTGCACGGCGAAATGGTTCTCGGCGGTGGCAATCCACGACTGTGGGCCGGTGTGGTGGCGATCGTGGTTGCTGCATTCTGGCGCAACACCTTGCTGACCATTGGCTGCGGATTCGTGGCCTTGCTGGTGCTTCAGACGATCTGAACATTCATCCGATCGCACAGCTGCGAAAGCCGACAAAAATGTCGTCGCGCTGCGGTTCGTAGTAGTTGCGGTATCGCGGGTTGCGCATGCGACTGCGGGTGGCGAAAGAGCCGCCGCGCACGCTGCGGTGGGTATGGAAGAATGGCGCGGCGTATTCGGCATAGGGGTCGGGACTGAAACCGGGATAGGGCGTGAACGGGCTTGCGGTCCATTCCCAGACCTGCCGGCCCCAGTCGAAGGCGTCGGCTTGAAGGGCTGCGTATTCCCACTCCGCTTCGTTCGGCAGGCGGCGGCCAGCCCAACGGCACCAGGCTTCGGCTTCATGCGCCGTCAGGTGAATCACCGCCTGCTCGGGAGCGAGATCGATCCACTGCGCGAAACGTCGCTGCTGCCAGCGCCCGTCCTTCCGCCGCCAATAACGCGGCATGGTCTGTCCGGTGGCGGCGAGCCAGGCTTGGCCGCTTGGCGACCACCAGTGCGGCTGCCGGTAGCCGTTTGCCTCGACGAATGCCAGGAAGCTGGAATTGATGGTCGGCTGCGCCTCAATCGCGAATGCGGCTATGCGCTGTGGATGTGCCCACTTTTCATTGTCGAAGACGAAACCCTTCTCCGTCGGCGAACTGCCCATCATGAATTCGCCACCGGCCAACTCGATGTCGCCGGCAGCCGGCAATGCTTCCAGCCCGTCTGCGGCGGGCCAGGCCAGTGTCTGCTCGGTGTAGCGGAAGGCCTCGTAGTGCATGTCCTCATGGAACAGGGCGAGCCGGTGAAAGTACAGGCCGGCGTCGGTCTCGGGCAAGGCCTGCAAGGCGTCAAGGGCCGAGGCTAGCGTGATTTCGAGATAGCGCCGGGTGGCATCCCAGTCGGGCAGGTCGAGCAGCCAGCGGCTGTCATGCGGCACGTGGCGCGAGTCGTACCAGCGGTCGGCCTCCGGCAGGCTGGGCGGCCGGGGCGCCGTCGTTGCGTCCCGGTAGCGCCGGCACCAGTACTCCATGAACCATGCGACATGGCCCAGTTCCCACAGCGGCGGATTGATGATGGCAAGGCAGGGCGGGTGCCGCGGATCGGCCGCCGGGATGCCTTCGACGGCGACACCCTCGGGCCACGCCGCCCAGCCATCGAGCAGGCTGATCGTATAATCGCGGGCATCCCGCATGGCCTCTGCCAAGGGAGTTTTTCCAGCGCTTCTCATCTCGGGCATTTCCATGCGGCCACCTCCGTCCGTTGCCATTATCAGCCCCGCGCTGGCCAGTGCCAACAGCGGCAACTGGCACACGGCGCGACGCTGGGCGCACTGTCTCGCTCCCTATGCGCGGGTCAGCATCGACGATAAGTGGCGTGGCGCCAGAGCCGACTTTTTGATTGCCCTCCATGCGCGTCGCTCGGCGTCTTCCATTGCCGCCTTCGCCGAGCGCCATCCGGATCGTCCCGTGGTCGTTGTCCTGACCGGCACCGACCTCTACCGCGACATCGCCGGCGACGAGAGTGCAAAGCGCTCGCTGGCGCTCGCTACTCGCCTCGTGGTCCTGCAGGAGGAGGGCATCAAGGCGCTGCCGCCCGAGTATGCGGCGAAGACGATGACCATCTACCAGTCGGCCCGCTTGCTTAAGCCCGGGCGCAAGAGCCATCGCCATTTCGACCTTGCGCTGGTGGGTCATATGCGCCCCGAGAAGGATCCGCTGACGGCGCTGCGTGCCCTGCGCCATTTGCCGGCCGATCTTCCCGTCCGGCTATTTCACGTCGGCGGTGATCTCGATCCGCAACTGGCCGCCGAAGTCCGTGCCGAAGGGGCCAGGGATGCGCGCTATATCCCCTTGGGCGCCTTGCCCCAGTCGGCCACGCGCCAGTTGATCAAGCGTTGCCACCTGCTGCTGTTGCCTTCACTGATGGAGGGTGGGGCCAACGTGCTGATCGAGGCGGTGACCTGCGGCGTACCAGTGCTTGGCAGCGATATTCCGGGCAATCGCGGCATGCTCGGCGCGGATTATCCGGGTTGGTTTCCCGTCGGCGACGCAGCGCGCCTGGCCGAGTTGATAGCCGCCGCCGCGCAGGACCCCGACTACTACGCAATGTTGTCCCGACGCTGCGCCGAGCGGGTATCCTTGTTTTCCCCGGCACACGAGTGCGCCGACGTTTGCAGTCTTCTTGACATCACAAGGTAATCAAACCGATGAGCTCTTCCCCGCTTTCCTCCTCCCCGATCCGCCTGACCAGCTTCAGTCATGGCGGCGGCTGCGGCTGCAAGATCGCGCCTGGCGTGCTCTCCGAAATCCTGCGCGGCGTGCGCGGCTGGCCGGTGCCGAAGGAACTGATGGTGGGCATTGAAACCGCCGACGATGCAGCGGTGTATCGCCTCAACGACGAGCAGGCATTGATCGCCACCACCGACTTCTTCATGCCGATCGTCGATGATCCCTACGACTTCGGCCGCATTGCCGCGACCAATGCGATCAGCGATGTGTACGCCATGGGCGGCACGCCGATCATGGCGCTGGCGCTTGTGGGCATGCCGATCGACAAGCTGCCGCTGGAAGTGATCGGCAAGATACTCGAGGGCGGTGAGAGCGTCTGCGCCGCCGCGGGTATCCCGATCGCCGGCGGCCACACCATCGATTCCGTCGAACCGATCTATGGCCTGGTGGTGATGGGGCTGGTGCATCCGGACAAGGTGAAGACGAATGCCGCGGCGCGACCCGGCGACGTCCTGATCCTGGGCAAGCCCCTTGGTGTCGGCGTGTTGTCGGCGGCGCTGAAGAAGGGCGCGCTGGATGCCGAGGGCTACCAGGCCATGATCGCCAGCACCACCAAGCTCAACACGCCGGGCAGGCGCCTGGCGCATTTCGCCGGCGTGCATGCCTTGACCGATGTCACCGGCTTTGGCTTGCTGGGCCATCTGCTGGAGGTGTGCCGTGGCGCGAAATTGTCGGCCGCGCTCGACATGGACAAAATTCCCATGTTGGCCGAGGTGGAGAAGCTGGCAACGGCCGGCTACATCACTGGCGCCTCGGCGCGGAACTGGATGGCCTACGGCGAGGACGTCACGCTGGATGCGGCGATTACGCCCATGCAGCGCGCCCTGCTGACCGATCCGCAGACCAGTGGCGGCCTGTTGGTGGCATGCGATCCGGCGTCGGTAACGGAGGTGCTGGAAGCATTCCGCGCGGAAGACTTCATGGGGGCCGCCGTGATCGGTCGTCTCGAGTCGGGCCCGGCCCGGGTGAGCGTGGGACGCTGAACGGCTATTTGGCCGGACGGGCGAATACCAGCGCAAACCAGTTGCGGGGATCGGTCCATATCCGG
>JAPLRA010000490.1:0-954 GCA_026399445.1 Sulfuritalea sp. | reverse complement strand
CGCCGAAATGTCTGACGCGCTGGCCGTCGGCCTCCGGCCAGCGTGTGCTTAGCGCGCGGCAGGCTTCCAGATACATCTCGATGCGGGCGTCGGTGGCGTTGTAGGACGCCACGTGCTGCCAGTCGCCAATGTCGAAATCGGCATCGAGCCGTGCATTGACATGCCGCAGCAGGTTGCGGTTGAAGGCCGCGGTGACGCCGAGGGCGTCGTCGTAGGCCGCATCGAGCAGCACTTTGTCCTTGATCAGATCGACGCCGATCAGCAGGCCGCCCGAGGCGTCCATTTGAGTAGCCAGCCGTCGTAGAAACTCTTCGGCGTCCGGCGGACTGAAATTGCCGATGCTGGAACCGGGATAAAAGAACACGCGCCGCGCCAGGGGCAGATCGTCGGGCAGTTGCAGCCGGTCGGTGAAATCGAGTCCGATGCCGGTCATTTCGATCGCCGGGAGTTCGCGTTTCAGCTGCTGCAGGGAATCGCGCAGGAAATCCACCGAAATATCGACCGCGACATAACGCGCTGGCAACACCACGGCATGAAACAGCCTGCCGGCCTTGGCGCAGTTGCCGCAACCGAGATCGATCAGGGTGAAATCCTCACCCAGAGCCTGGCGGATGGCGGGCAGATGCTCGACGAAAATCGCAGCCTCGCTACGCGTCAGGTAGTACTCGGGCAATTCGGTAATGGCATCGAACAGGCGCGAGCCGAGGCTGTCATAGAAAAACTTGGGAGCGATGCGCGCCTGCGGCTCCAGCAAGCCGGCGGCAAGCTCCTGGCGCGACTCGGTTTTTTGCAGCGGTGAATCCCAGTCAAGAAACTGCAGCAGTTTCACCGGAGGAGCCATCTCATTCGGCCAGAAGCAGAAAGACAGTGGGGCGCTTGTCCATGTCCGGCAGCGTTGCGGCTTTCCAGTCGGCGATGCGGCGCGTGCTGATCAGTTCGCTGTCCAATGTGAGG
>JAPLRA010000416.1 GCA_026399445.1 Sulfuritalea sp. | reverse complement strand
CGCCACCAAATCGCGCGCGACGTAAATGCAGGCATGCTGCCAACTCACCCAGCGGTGGGGAACTCCGTGCTGGTCGAGGGTAAGGATCAGCGGATGGCTACTCATCTCTATAGAATCCTGTATTGCCGGGAATTTAGCAGAGCGGAATGACTTTTGATAGCACCGAAATGAGGGCATTAGCTGCAAGACGGCTACGCTATGCGATTGCCGCCTCGGTACTCCTGCACATTCTTGATCTTTGGCCTGGAACGGTGCGCGTGCTGACGAAGGATACTCCTCCGGTTCTGCAAGCCACCTTGCGCAAGCCGCCACAGCCGGCGGTGGAACTGGCACCGCCCACACCTGCGCGCGCCGTTGCCCGCTCACAAAGCGAGCCCGCACAGGCGCCGGCGCTACCCCGGCCCGCGGCTCCCATGTTGGAGCGGCCAACGTCGTCTTCAGTTCCGCAAACCGTTGCGGCGCCGGCGATTCCCGTGCTGCAAGCGGCTCCCCGGCCCGAGTCGGCGCCCACGGCGACGACGTCAACACTTTCCGCTTCCGGCGGCGCCCTGTTGACGGAAGCCAACGCCTCAGGCGAGGTGGTAGACGGCCTGCGCGGCTATCGTCTGGCAGTTGCGAGCCAGGCACGGCGCTTCAAGCGCTATCCGGCGCAGGCGATGGCTTCAGGTTGGGAGGGAAGCGCCGAGATTCGCGTCGAAGTCGGCAGCGACGGCCGGCCGCGAACTGCCACAGTAGTCCGTTCCAGTGGCCATGAACTGCTGGATCGCGCGGCGCTGGCCATGATCGATGCCGGCGCACTTCGCGCACGGGTGCCCGAAAACCTGCGCGGCAAGGCCTTTGCGGTGGCGCTGCCGGTGGTCTTCAATCTGGATGACCAGTAGTCAGGCGATCCGTGTCGGATGTCTGGCCGGAGCTGTCAGGTCTTCGGTATGGAAGTGGTACTGGCCGGCACGACGATCCGCAAAGTAGTGCTTGAGGGTGATGGCAATGGTGCGAAAGGCGATTTCATCCCACGGAATTTCGTCTTCACGAAACAGCCTCAGCTCAAGGGTTTCCACGCCGGGAGCAAAGTCGAGGTCGAGCAGCCGCGAGCGGTAGACGACATGCACCTGATGAATGTGCGGCACGCTGATCAGCGTGTACATTTCACCCAGCTCGATGCGGGCACAGGCTTCTTCGAGTGTTTCCCGCAAGGCCGCGTCGGCCACGGTTTCGCCGTTCTCCATGAAGCCGGCCGGCAAGGTCCATTTGCCGTAGCGCGGTTCGATGGCCCGCCGGCAAAGGAGAACCCGGTCTTCCCATTCCGGGATCGCGCCGACCACCAGACGCGGGTTGCGATAATGGATCGCTCCGCAGGCATCGCAGACATGGCGCGGCAGGGTGTCACCCGGCGGAACCCGCAGTGAAACGGGCGCGCCGCAGGCGCTGCAAAAGTTCATCGCCGGATCCATCGGCTTATTCTAGCGCGCCAATCGGGTTTTGGTTCCGGATCGGGGGCGCCACATCCGATATGAGACTTCACTGAAGCTCCGGCCGCTACGTCCTTGTTTAGCGATATTTCTTTTTGGGCATGGGGAGCGTGTCAATTGTGGAAAGCGGCGATTCTAGCGTGAAAGTGATGATGTAAAACGATAATAATCAACATGATAGGATGTTTTTGTAATGCTTTTACTTACAAAGCTGCTCTATCTAATTCTTACAACAGATTGGTTTTTCCATTGATTTCTTTCTTGTCATGTCCTGTGTGACCATGTATCTGCCGTGATTCGGGCTCCAATTCGGGTCTGACCGGCGCTCACAAGGAGTGCATGATGAAATCGACTGACACTTACAACGACATAAAGGAAGTCAATCTCTCCTATCTGATGCTGGCGCAGAACATGGTCCGGTCGGATCGCGAAGTGGCCATTTTCAGACTGGGTATCAGTGAAGAGATTGCAGACTTGCTTGGGCGCCTCACGCCGGGCCAGGTTCTGAAAATGGCCAGCTCCGACATGCTGCTGTGCAACTTCCGCTTTGAAGACACCCTGCTGCTTGATCTTCTCGCCAATCACGAACGTGATCGCGGCGTGGGGCATCTGCATGCGGCGATTCTCGCTGCAGGCCGGCCGGTGGCGACAATGGCCTGAGAAGGCTGTCATTCGATTCAAGCGTCAAGCTGCGGAGGTTCATCATGCGTAACAAGTCTGTGATCATAGAAGCGAAGGATATTGGCCTGGCGATCGAGTTGATCGAACTCGGTGCCCGCCTGCAATTGCTCGAGGCGGAGACCAACCTCTCTCGCGAGCGCTTGCTCAAGCTCTACAAGGAAGTCCGCCACGAGTCGCCGCCCAAGGGCATGCTGCCGTTCTCTACCGACTGGTTCATGACCTGGCAGCCGAACATTCACGCCTCGCTGTTCATGGCCTATTTCCGCTTTCTCAAGACGCATACGCAGCTGACCGGGCTGGAACTGATCATCAAGTCGTACCGG
>JAPLRA010000473.1 GCA_026399445.1 Sulfuritalea sp. | reverse complement strand
GAAGAAGGCCGTGGCAAAGAAGGTTGTGGCAAAGAAGGTTGTGACAAAGAAGGTCGCCGAAAAGAAGGCGGTGGCAAAGAAAGCTCCTGCCAAAATCGCGGTCGCGCTGAAGAAGCCCGTTTCCAAACAGGCGCCGGCACAGAAGACGGCAGGCAAGGCGATTGTGAGGAAGAAGACAGCGGCATAGTCTTGTACTCGCCGTCGGCTCCTGCCTGCGACATCACGGTCCGAATTTGACAGAGGGCGGGACGCTAGAGGGTTTCCCCTAGGTCATTAGTGTGACCTCTCTAATCCGAGTCGATAGACTAATCCTTGTGGCAGGCAGAGCGTCTGCCGGGCCTTGATTTCGAGGCATCAGTGATCAGGGATTACTTCAATCAGGAGATTGTTATGTAAAGAAACTGAAAGCCATCAGCGAAGACAGTCAGCTTTCCGCCACTATTCGCGAATCGGCCCAGCAGATATGGCTGGCCGGGCTTGGTGCTTTCGCCAAGGCGCAGCGGGAAGGCAACAAGGTATTTGACGCACTGGTTCGCCAGGGCGAGTCGATCCAGAAGACGACCCGCAAGGTGGCTGAGGACAAGGTCACCGAAATGGCTGCCAAGGCCACGGGTACGTGGGACAAGCTGGAACAGGTGTTCGAGACTCGGGTGGCGCGTTCGCTGCACAGCTTGGGCGTGCCGACCAGGGATGATGTCGCGGCGCTCAGCAAGCGTGTTGCCGAATTGAAGGCGGCTGTGGATAAGCTCAACGGTGGCGCGCCCAAGGTGGCCAAGCCGAAGAGTGCGGCGGCCAAGCCGGCGCGGCGCGCGGCCCCGAAGGCCAAGGCGGCTCCCAAGGCAGCGGCCTGACGCAAGAGCCTTGTGACAAGGCCTGATGGCTGCCGGTGGAGTGGTTTGACATGAAACCGACCGACCGGCAGCCGCGTATGGCTTTGGCGTTGGCGGGAGGCGGGCCGCTCGGCGCAATTTACGAAATCGGTGCGTTGATGGCCTTGTCGGAGGCCTTGGACGGTTTCGATTTCACCGACCTTGATGCGTATGTCGGCGTCAGCGCCGGCGGATTCATTGCTGCCGGCTTGGCTAACGGATTGAGCCCGGCCTACATGTACCGGATGTTCATCGACAGCGAATCCGCCGAGGTTCCCTTCGATCCGGAAATGTTGCTCAAGCCGGCCTTTGGCGAGTACGGACGACGCGCAGCGACCGTGCCGGCGCTGTTGCTCGAGTCTTTGCGCGAGTATTTTAGGCGGCCGCTGCGGCAGGATTTCGTCGCGTCCTTTCAGCGCCTTTCGCAGGCGGTCCCCACCGGGATTTTCGACAATGCCGGGGTCGGTGATTTCATGAAGCGGCTTTTTATGCTGCCCGGGTTGACCAACGACTTCCGCCAGCTCAAGCGGCGCCTGTTTCTGGTTGCGACAGACCTCGACTCGGGGGCGTCCATCGCGTTCGGGTCCAGGGGCTATGACCACGTTCCCATAGCCACGGCGATTCAGGCCGGTTCGGCACTGCCGGGATTGTTTCCGCCGGTGGAGATCGACGGTCGCTGGTTTGTCGACGGGGCGTTGAAGAAGACGCTGCACGCATCGGTGGCGCTGAGGGAAGGCGCCAAACTTGTCATCTGCATCAATCCGCTGGTTCCCTTCGATGCCAAACTGGCCTCACATGAAAGGCACCTCAAGCGTCGTCAGCTGGTCGATGGCGGGCTGCCTGTGGTTCTCGCGCAGACTTTCCGCGCCATCATCCACTCACGGATGGAGGCCGGGCTGGCGAAGTACGACAACGAGTACAAGGATGCGGACGTGATCCTGTTCGAACCGCATCGGGACGATGCCGACATGTTCTTCACCAACATGTTCAGCTATGCCGAGCGCAAGCGTTTGTCCGAGCAGGCCTACCGCAAGACCCGCGAAGAACTGCTGCGGCGCTACGATGAACTGGCGCCGAAACTGGCCCGCCATGGGGTGTCGATCAATCGCGCGGTACTCGACGATCCGCACCGTTCGCTGGCCCGCCGCATGGGGCAGCTGAAACGTCGCCGGGCCGGCACCATGGGGCTGACGGCATTGCGCCTGTCTGATACGCTGGATGATCTGGCGCAGGGTCTCAAGCGCCTGCAGCTCAGGCAGCGCCAAACTGCCTGACCATGCAGTCACGAGAGGCGCAATGGTTTCTGCTATCCTCAACTGAATAGCGGAGACCGACATTTGATGGAGCGAAAGCCGAAGCGCCGAACGCGTGAGCGCATCCTCGAAACTGCACTGGTGCTGTTCAATGATTTCGGCGAACCGAATGTCACCACGCAGCTGATCTCCGACGAGATGGGGATCAGTCCGGGAAATCTTTACTACCATTTCCACAACAAGGACGAGATCATCGAGTCCCTGTTTGCCGATTTCG
>JAPLRA010000399.1 GCA_026399445.1 Sulfuritalea sp. | reverse complement strand
GCCTGCGTGCCTCTAGGTAGTTACCCCAATTGGCCGCGTTGGCGATTCTGGTATGTTGCGTGCAGGATAGCAAATGGAGACGGCACGCGTGGTCGATTGCCGCAGCGATATTCAGGCTGAAATGGACTTGGCACACACTTGTCTGCGAGGTGAGACGAATTGATGCGGGAGAAGCCGGATGCGCCCTCCTGTGCGCGCAACCGCGAGCCGATTCTTGCGGCGTTGCGCGATCATTTCGCGGATCGCCGTAGTGTGCTGGAAATCGGCAGCGGCACCGGTCAGCACGCGATTTTCTTTGCCGCAGCGCTGCGCCATCTGAACTGGCAGACCTCGGAACAGCGAGGGAACCTGGCCGGTATCCATGCCTGGCTGGACGAAGCGAAGTTGCCCAATACGCCGACCCCGCTCGAACTCCACGTCAACGAGGAATGGCCGACGCAGCGCTATGACGCAATTTTCAGCGCCAACACCTTGCACATCATGAGCTGGGCCGAGGTCGAGCGTGCGTTCGCCCGCCTGCCCGAGGTAATGACCGGCGACGCCGTGCTGGCCATCTATGGCCCTTTCAATTATGCGGGCCGCTTCACCAGCGAGAGCAACGCCGCCTTTGACGCATCGCTCAAGGAACGCGGCTTGCACCAAGGCATACGCAATTTTGAAGCCGTCGATGCTCTGGCCGTAACGGCTGGTCTGACATTGATCGAAGACCGCGCCATGCCGTCCAACAATCGATGTCTGGTCTGGAAACGAGGCACGTCGCTTCAGGCTGCCTCCGCGTGACGCAACGCGATCATCGCGTCGCGCACCAGGGGCTTCAGTTTCGCTTCGCCCGCCCCGCCCAGCGTGGCCAGGAGTTGCGTTCGCATACGCGGATCCCAGGTGCGCCGCAGGTTGGTTGGCCATCTTGATCAGGGGGTCGGGGTTCATGCGCTGTGTTGCAACATGGTCTTGCTTCGGGTATAGATCACACAGGCCTCCTGGCGGAGGAATGCGATCAGGGTTACGTTGAGGCTTTCCGCCAAACGCACCGCGTGGGCAGTGGGCGCGGAAACCGCGGCGAGGGTGCCAACACCCAGCGCCGCAGCCTTCTGCACCATCTCGAAGCTGGCACGACTGGTGATGACCAGCGCGCTGTCGGCAACGGCGACGCCACCGCGCGCCAGCGCGCCGAGGGTCTTGTCCAGCGCGTTGTGGCGGCCGATGTCCTCGCGGACATAGCTGATCGTGCCGTCGCGGTGGACGCGGCAGGCAGCATGGGTGGCACCCGTCGCCTGTTGCAGGATTTGCAGCGCAGGCAGTCGGCGCAGGCCTGCGTAAAGCGCATCCAATGGAAACGGTGCCGCCGGTGGCAGCGGCGCAAGATCGCGCATTACCTGACCCAGGCTCTCGGCGCCACACAGGCCGCAGCCGGTGCGCCCGGCCAGGCTGCGGCGGTGCTCCTTGAGGCGGACGAAGTCCTCGCTGGCGATTTCGAGTTGCAAGGTGATGCCGGCGTCCGCCTCGACAATGCCGATGTCGAAGATATCCTGCCGGCGCGCGACGATGCCCTCCGACAGGCTGAAGCCGATGGCGAAATCCTCAAGGTCGGCGGGGGTCGCCAGCATTACCGCGTGACTGATGCCGTTGTACTCGAAGGCGACCGGCGTCTCTTCGGCCAGGTCGTCCGGCCGGCTTGTGCCATCACGCCATACCTGCCGACTGACTATTGGCTTCATGCGCCGACGAGCCGCGATACCTGCACCGCGGTGACCTTGTACTCGGGACAGTTGGTGGCCCAGTCGGAGTTGTCGGTGGTAATCACGTTGGCGCCGGATTCGGGGAAGTGGAAAGTGGTGTAGACCACTCCCGGCTGCACCCGTTCGGTAATCGTCACCGGCAGCATGGTACTGCCGGCGCGCGACTCGATGCCGACGCGGTCGCCGTCCCGGATGCCGCGCTCCTCGGCATCGTGCGGATGGATCTCCAGCAGATCGGCCGCGTAAAAGTCGGTGTTGGCGGTACGGCGAGTCTGCGCGCCGACGTTGTACTGCGAGAGCACGCGGCCGGTGGTGAGCAGCAGCGGAAAACGGCGCGTCACTTTTTCGTCCGTCGGCACATACTGAGTGATCAGGAAGCGCCCCTTGCCGCGCACGAAGCTTTCGACATGCATGGTCGGCGTGCCCTCCGGCGCCTCGTTGTTGCAGGGCCATTGCAGGCTGCCGGCGCGTTCCAGCTTGTCGTAGCTGACGCCGGCAAAGGTCGGCGTCAGGCGCGCGATCTCGTCCATGATCTGTGCGGGGTGTTTATAGTGGATGGCGTAGCCGAGCGCCTTGGCCAGCGCCAGCGTCACTTCCCAGTCGGCCAGGCCGGCCAGCGGCGGCATCACCCGGCGCACGCGCGAGATGCGCCGCTCGGCATTGGTGAAGGTGCCGTCCTTTTCGAGGAAGGAGGCACCGGGCAGGAAGACGTGGGCATACTTCGCCGTCTCGTTGAGAAAGAGGTCCTGCACCACCACGCACTCCATGTCCGACAACGCGGCGACCACGTGATGCGTGTTGGGATCCGACTGTGCCGGGTCCTCGCCCTGACAGTAGAGGCCGAGGAAGGAACCATCGAGCGCCGCATCTAGCATGTTTGGAATGCGCAGGCCGGGCTCGGGCTGGATTGCGACGCCCCAGTCGCGCTCGAACAGCTCGCGGGTCAGCGTGTCGGAGACATGGCGATAGCCGGGCAGCTCGTGCGGGAAGCTGCCCATGTCGCAGGAGCCCTGCACATTGTTCTGCCCGCGCAGCGGATTGACGCCGACGCCCTCGCGGCCGACATTGCCGGTGGCCATGGCCAGGTTGGCGATGGCGATCACGGCGGTCGAGCCCTGCGAGTGCTCGGTGACGCCGAGGCCGTAATAGATTGCGCCGTTTGCAGCGCCGGCATAAAGCCGCGCCGCGCCGCGCACTTCGGCGGCCGGGACGCCGCTGGCAGCCTCCAAGGCCTCGGGCGAATTGGCCTGTCGGGCGACGAACTCGCGCCAGTCGGCAAAGGCCTTTGCTTCGCAGCGTTCTGCCACGAACTTCTCATCGAGCAAGCCCTCGGTGACGATCACATGCGCCATGGCGGACAGCACGGCGACGTTGGTGCCGGGCCTCAGCTTCAGGTGGTGCGCGGCCTTGATGTGGGGCGAATTCACCAGATCGATCTGGCGCGGGTCGATCACGATCAGTTGTGCGCCCTCGCGCACGCGGCGCTTGAGGCGCGAGGCGAACACCGGGTGGCCGTCGGTGGGGTTGGCGCCGATCACGACTATGACGTCAGCCTGCTCGACCGACTTGAAGGTCTGTGTGCCCGCCGATTCGCCAAGAGTCTGCTTGAGGCCGTAGCCGGTTGGCGAATGGCAGACGCGGGCGCAGGTGTCCACGTTGTTGTTGCCGAAGGCCGCGCGCACCAGCTTCTGCACCAGGTAATCCGCTTCGTTGGTGCAACGGCTGGAAACGATTGCGCCAATGGAATTGCGTCCCGCCTTGTTCTGGATGCGACGAAACTCCGAAGCCGCATGTGCCAGCGCCTCATCCCATGACACTTCCTGCCACGGGTCGGTGATCTTCGCCCGAATCATCGGCTTCGTGACGCGGTCGGGGTGCGTCGCGTAACCCCAGGCGAAGCGGCCCTTGACGCAGGCATGGCCCTCGTTGGCGCGGCCGTCCTTCCACGGCACCATGCGCACGACCTCCGTCCCCTGCATCTCGGCGCGGAAGCCGCAACCGACGCCGCAATAGGCGCAGGTGGTGGTCACGCTGTGCTCGGCCTGCCCCTTGTCGATGACGGTCTTTTCCATCAGGGTGGCCGTCGGGCAGGCAATGACGCAGGCGCCGCAGGAGACGCAGTCCGAATCCATGAAACTATTGCCCTGCCCCGCCGTCACGCGCGACTCGAAGCCGCGCCCGGTGATGGTCAGGGCGAACGTGCCCTGCTGTTCCTCGCAGGCGCGCACGCAGCGGTTGCAGACGATGCACTTGCCCGGGTCGTAGCTGAAGTAGGGGTTCGATTCATCTTTGGTCGACTCGGCAAAATGATTCTGTCCCGGGCTTGCGTCACCCGCGCCATAGCGCACTTCGCGCAGCCCGACCACGCCGGCCATGGTCTGCAGCTCGCAGTTGCCATTGGCGGAGCAAGTCAGGCAGTCCAGCGGGTGATCGGAGATATAGAGCTCCATCACGTTGCGGCGCAGCTTCGCCAACTGTGGCGACTGGGTGCGTACCTTCATGCCGGCTTCGGCCGGGGTGGTGCACGAGGCCGGGTAGCCGCGCCGACCATCGATCTCGACCAGGCACAGGCGGCAGGAGCCGAAAGCCTTGAGGGAATCGGTGGCGCAGAGCTTGGGCACCATCACGCCGGCCTCGGCGGCGGCGCGCATCAGCGAGGTGCCGGCCGGCACCGTGACCGACTGGCCGTCGATGTCCAGAGTGACCAGCGTTGTCGCGGTCGATGGCGGCGTGCCGAAGTCGATTTCACCGCACGCGTTCATGCGAAATCCTCGGAAAAGTGCTCAAGTGCCGACAACACCGGGATAGGCGTCATGCTGCCCATGGCGCACAGCGAGCCGTGAGTCATGGTGTCGCATAGATCGCGCAGGAGGTCGATCTGGTCAGCCTGCCCGTTGCGAATACGGTCGATGACTTCCACCCCGCGCGTCGAACCGATGCGACAGGGTGTGCATTTCCCGCAGGACTCGATAGCGCAGAATTTCATCGCGTAGCGGGCCTGCCGCGCCATGTCCACGGTATCGTCGAAGGCAACGATGCCGCCATGACCAAGTCCGGCGCCCGCGCCACCAAGGGCCGTAAAGGCTTCGTAGTCGAGCACGGTGTCAAACTGCGCGTCCGGCAGGTAGGCGCCCAGCGGCCCGCCGACTTGCACCGCGCGCAGCGGCCGGCCCGAGCGCGAGCCGCCGCCGAAGTCGTAAAGCAGCTCACGCAGCGTGAGGCCGAAGGGCACTTCGACCAGACCGCCATATTTGATGTTGCCGGCAAGCTGGAACGGCAGAGTTCCGCGCGAGCGACCGCAGCCCAGATCGTGGTGGAAATCCGCACCGCGCGCCAGGATATCCGGCACGCTGCCAAAGGTGATGACGTTGTTGATTACCGTCGGCTGGCCGAACAGTCCACTGATGGCCGGCAGCGGCGGCTTGGCGCGGACGATACCGCGCCGGCCCTCGAGGCTTTCGAGCAGCGCGGTTTCCTCGCCGCAGACGTAGGAGCCGGCGCCCTTGCGCACCTCGATCCTGAAATCGCCGAGCCAATCCCGTGTGCCATCGAGCGCCGCATTCAGCGCGGCGATGGCGTGCGGATATTCGGAGCGGACGTAGATGTAGCCCAAGGTGGCGCCTGCCGCGAGGCCGGCGATGGCCATGCCTTCGAGCAACTGGAACGGGTCGCCTTCCATCAGCAGCCGGTCCGAGAAGGTGCCGGAATCGCCCTCGTCGGCATTGCAGACAATGTACTTCTGTGTCGCCGGGGTATCGAGCACGGTCCGCCACTTGATACCGGTGGGAAAG
>JAPLRA010000013.1 GCA_026399445.1 Sulfuritalea sp. | reverse complement strand
TCCGTCGAAGCCACGCAAGGCGGTACGGCGGTGAAGGAAACCGTCGAAGCCATGACGTCGATCGCCGGCAAGATCGGCATCATCGACGACATCGCCTATCAGACCAATCTGCTGGCCCTGAATGCCGCCATTGAAGCCGCCCGCGCCGGCGAGCACGGCAAGGGTTTTGCGGTGGTCGCCGCCGAAGTGCGCAAGCTGGCCGAGCGCTCTCAGATCGCCGCGCAGGAAATCGGCGAACTGGCCGGCTCCAGCGTCAAGATGGCCGAGACCGCCGGCAAGCTGCTCGACCGGATGGTGCCCTCGATCAGGAAGACCTCCGACCTGGTGCGGAAAATCGCCTCGGCCTCCGAGGAGCAGAGCACCGGCGTCGGCCAGATCAACGGCGCCATGGGGCAGTTGAACAAGGCCACGCAGCAGAACGCCTCGGCCTCCGAGCAACTCGCCGCCACCGCCGAGGAAATGGGCGGCAATGCCGCGCAGTTGCAGGAGCTGATGGAATTCTTCCGCATCGGCGAGCAAACCGGCGCAAGGAACGCGACCGGCGGAAAGTTATGCGCAGCGGTATCCAACGGACGGCGCTGACGGGACGGCGATCATGAGCCAAATTCAATCTTCTGCCGACGCGGTCACGGGTTCGCTGCTGCTGATCGTGGACGACGTGCCGGCGAACCTGGCCGTGCTCGGCGACCTCCTGCGCGAGGCCGGCTATCGCGTAAAGGCGGCGACCTCGGGTCCGGTCGCGCTGCGCTATGCGGCGATGGAGCCGCAGCCGGAGTTGATATTGCTCGACGTGATGATGCCCGAGATGGACGGCTACCAGGTTCTCATACGACTCAAGCAGGATCCGGCCACGCGCGACATCCCGGTCATTTTCCTTACCGCGCTCGACAATGCGCGGGACGAAGAGCGCGGCTTCCAGCATGGCGCCGCCGACTACATCGCCAAGCCGATCAAACCCGATGTCGTCCTCGCCCGGGTACGCAGCCAGTTGCTGGCGCAGGTTGCGCTGAGATGGTTCCGCGACCAGAACGCCGTGCTGGAAGCCGAGGTGGCGCGCCGTATGACGGAGAACGAGCTGATCCAGACCGTCAGCATCCGCGCCCTGGCCCATCTCGCCGAGACCCGCGACCCCGAGACCGGCAACCACATCCTGCGCACCCAGAGCTACGTTAACCTGCTGGCCAGCCGGTTGCGCGACCATCCGCGCTTCGCCGCGACGATCGACGATCCCTACGTCAAGATGCTGACCCATTCCGCGCCGCTGCACGACATCGGCAAGGTGGGCATTCCCGATTTCGTCCTGCAAAAACCCGGCAAGCTGACCCCGGAGGAATGGGCGATCATGAAGACCCATGCCCGCCTCGGCAGCGACGCGATCGATCTCGCCGAACAGGACATCGAGGCGCCGGTCGAGTTTCTCGCGCTGGCCAGGGAAATCGCCCGCTGGCACCATGAGCGCTGGGACGGCCGGGGCTACCCGGATGGCCTGGCGGAAGACACCATACCGATCTCGGCGCGGATCATGACGCTGGCGGATGTCTTCGACGCCCTCATCTCGAAACGGGTGTACAAGGAGGCGATGCCTTTCCAGGAAGCGCTGGAAATCATCACCGCCGAGCGCGGCCGCCAGTTCGATCCCGATGTCACCGACGCCTTCCTCGCGGCCTTCGATGAATTCACCGCGATTGCCGAACAGCATCAGGACAAAAACCCATGAAGCCGGAGCAAACCCGTAACAGCCTGGGCCGTACCGCGACACTGACCGTGGTGCTGGGCTACGCCGTCTTCGGCGCGCTGTGGATACTGGTGTCCGACCGCATTGTCGTCCTGCTGCTGAATGATCCGACAATGATCGTCGTGGCCGGCACGCTCAAAGGCTGGCTCTTTGTCGGCATCACGGCGCTGCTGCTCTACCGCCTGATGCAAGGCCGGGTGCGTGATCCGGACGGCGCGGCGGATTCCCCGCCCCAGGTGCCCCCGCCGTCGCTGCGCCTGCCGCTGGCGCTGGCGGCCACGGTCATTGTCGCCGTGACGGCGACGGCCGTCGTGCACGGCCTCGGCGAGCATCGGGAAACGGAAACGGCCCGCCTGCAGACCATCGCCGAGCTCAAGACGCGGCAACTTGCCGACTGGCTCACTGAGCGGCGCGGCGACACCCGCTTCCTGAATTCCAGCCGCCTGCTGGCCGGCTACTATCGCCAGTGGCGAGAACACGGTGACCGCGCAAGCTTCGATCAACTGCTGACGCG
>JAPLRA010000474.1 GCA_026399445.1 Sulfuritalea sp. | reverse complement strand
CGTGCGCACCGAGGAACTGCGCCTCGAACTCTACGAAAAGGTCAATGCGCTGGGCATCGGTGCACAAGGCCTCGGCGGCCTGACCACGGTGCTCGACGTCAAGGTGCTCGACTACCCGACGCACGCCGCCAACCTGCCCGTGGCACTGATTCCCAACTGCGCCGCAACGCGCCATATCCATTTCGAACTCGACGGCTCCGGGCCGGCACAATTGCAGCCGCCCAGCCTCGAAGACTGGCCCAAGGTCACCTGGCAGGCCGATGCCGCCACCGCCACCCGCGTGGACCTGAACAGCCTCACCAAAGCTCAGGTCGCCGCGTGGACACCGGGCCAGAAACTGCTATTGAACGGCAAGATGCTCACCGGCCGCGACGCCGCCCACAAGCGCATCGCCGACATGCTGGCGAAGGGCGAAAAGCTTCCCGTCGATTTCACCAACCGGGTGATCTATTACGTCGGTCCGGTCGATCCGGTACGGGACGAAGTAATGGGCCCCGCCGGCCCCACCACCGCGACGCGAATGGACAAGT
Organism: Sulfuritalea sp.; assembly: GCA_026399445.1. Lineage (GTDB taxonomy): Bacteria > Pseudomonadota > Gammaproteobacteria > Burkholderiales > Rhodocyclaceae > Sulfuritalea. The sequence goes on along the minus strand of JAPLRA010000474.1, from coordinate 3,238 downwards.
TCACCCGCATGATGCTGGAGCAAACCGGCCTCATCTCGATGATCGGCAAGTCGGAGCGCGGCCCGGTCGCGATCGAAGCGATCAAGGACAACAAGTCGGCCTACCTGATGGCCGTGGGCGGAGCCGCCTACCTCGTCGCCAAGGCGATCCAGTCGGCCAAGGTAGTCGGATTTGCCGACCTCGGCATGGAAGCCATCTACGAATTCGACGTGAAGGACATGCCGGTCACCGTCGCCGTCGATTCGCTGGGAACCTCGGTGCACATCACCGGGCCGAAGGAATGGCAGGCGAAGATCGGCAAGATTCCGGTCAAGGTGGCTTGATCGCCTGAAAGGCCGAGAAGGGACCTTCTCTCAATCGCCCAAGGCGATGTTGTTCGAGGCCGAGGATATTTGGCATCGTTTGTTCCACCTGCTTCCGCTGTGTGCCCTTTGCCGACATGCAACAACCATATGTCATGTGGCCGGTTGCTGGTCACAAGGAGCCAGTCAGGGCGGCTCTACAGTCAGGTGCTCAGGCAGCCATGCTTGTGGCAAACGGCGAAACCTTAGTCACGCTGACCGATGCCCGCAACCCCAGTGCCGCTAGCGCGGCCTCAAGCTGAGAGAGTTTGGATTCGTGATCAAGGTCGAGAATACGGCGCACCTGACGCCCATCGATACCGAGCAGCTCGCCTAACTGCGCCTGTGTTACGCCCTGCTCACACATCGCTTCATGAATCGACAGCTTGATCGCGACACGTGGCGGCAATACAACCATTGGCTGGCCGCGCTTCGCCTTGCTCGGGACAGGCAACAGCCGCCCATCGTCAAGATAGCTTGAGAGCGCCACCGTCAGTGCGTCCTGAGCGCGATCCAGTGCCTCAGCCTCGTTCGTACCGGCGGTGATCGCTTCCGGCACATCGGCGAAAAACACGCCAACTTGCCCTCCTTTATAGCTCTTCAGGGTGACAGGGTAAGACATGTTCATTTTTGAATACTCCTCAGACGGGTATTGAGCTGCTTGCAAATATCATCCAAGAACTCCGGGGCATAGTCGGTATCGCCGTGCATCGGCACCGTCGTCTGCCGGCCGTTGAGTTTGACCAGGTAATGCCCGCCGTTACCACGGTTCTTGATGATTTCCGCGCCGCAGGCCTTCAAGTATTTCAGGAACTGCTTTGTTTTCATGGAATGAAGGATAGGACATATATGTCCTTATTGCAAGGTTTGCGAGAAATTTTGTTGTTCTTGATCGACGGCTACTGCGAATGGCGGGTATCGAAGGTACTCCGGCCGTTCAAAACCTACTCGCCAACCCTGCGGCCACTTCCGTTGATGGCCGAACTGCGACATTCTTCTGCGGCTGTTTCGCACCCGCGCGCTCGTGCCCTGTCTACGCCATGCAAGTCATGACCAACGGATTACCGAGCCCAGATATTCACGATCTGGCCTGATTCCGTCACGGTAACTGTTCGAGATCGTCGATATCCCTTGGCCTTCCACTGGCTCGCTTGTTGGCCTTGAGATCGGTTAGCGCAACAAAATGAATCGTCAGCGCATCATGAATCGTGGTTTCGCGATTCGGCCAGGCGGCATCGAAATCCACGCCGTCGATGTCGGTCAGCAGATCGATGCGAAATGGTGGATAGCCGAGCTGGATCACGTTCTGGGGAAGCTCGAAATCCTGCGGCGAAAGCCCGACGTCACCAAAGCCGAACTCGCTCAGCGCAAACATCAGTCGCTGGGCATTTTCCGGACTGCGGCGAATCCAAATGTCGAGGTCGCCGGTATGGCGCGGCCGGCCATGCAGCGCCATGGCATAGCCGCCCACCACGAGGTATTCAACCCCGCGAGCGTTTAATAACGCGACAAACTCTTTGAAGTCCCTGGACAGCATCGGGATGCGATTCAAGCCAAGCCAGACGCAAGACCTCGACAGCGTCCAGCCGCTGCGAGGGGGAGCGCGACAACCAGTACTCGGTGTCGCGCGGTTGCTGATGAAGTGGGTGGCGAGCCACGACCTTTTCCATGATGTCATTGTAACCCGGCCCGGTCGCCATCGAGGCGATCAAGGACAACAAGTCGGCCTATCTGATGGCCGTTGGCGGCGCAGCCTACCGCGTGGCCAAAGCGATCAAGGCCGCCAAGGTCGTCGGTTTCGCCGACCTTGGCATGGAAGCCATCTACGAATTCGACGTGAAGGACATGCCGGTCACCGTCGCCGTCGATTCGCTGGGAACCTCGGTGCACATCACGGGACCGAAGGAATGGCAGGCGAAGATCGGCAAGATTCCGGTCAAGGTGGCTTGATCGCCTGAATCTTCTTTCATCCTGCCGCTCCAACGGCTGCGCGCTGTACGCGCGTATCGAGTTCGACGAGGTTTTCATCCTGATCGTCAAAGCGTATCGAGATCGTGCGGAACTGCTGCTCCAGCACGACGAAAGCGTCGCTGATATCGGGATCAAAATGCCGTCCCCGGCCGGCAACGATTATTTCGGTCGCCTGTTCATGCGACATCGGCGCCTTGTATACCCGGCGGCTGATCAGGGCGTCATACACATCCGCAACCGCCATCAGCCGTGCTGAAAGGGGAATGGCCTCGCCGGCCAGCCCCTCGGGATAGCCGCTGCCGTCCCACTTTTCCTGGTGCGAGAGCGCTATTTCCTTGGCAACCTCAAGCAGCGGCACGCTGACGCCTACTTCATGATCTCGAACTCATCCGCGTCCAGCCGGCCGGGCTTGAGCAGAATCCGGTCGGTAATCCCCACCTTGCCGATGTCGTGCAGCGGCGCCGCCTTGAACAGCCGATCGACGACCTCCTCGCTCAGGGCGGCGGAAAAACGCGCATGGTCGCGCAAGTGCCTGGCCAGGGCCAGCACGTAATGCTGGGTGCGCAGGATGTGGTTGCCGGTTTCGTTGTCGCGCGTTTCGGCGAGCGACGCCAATGCCACCATGGTCACTTCCTGGCTGATGCGCAGTTCTTCGGTGCGGCGCCGGGCCTCTTCGGTACGGTGCTCCACTTCCTGTTCGAGATAGACGTTGCGGTCCTGCAGAAAATCTGAAGCGGCCTTGAGTGCGAGGTGGGTACGCGCGCGCGCATTGACAATCGGCGGGCTGATCGGCTTGTTGATGTAGTCGACCGCGCCCAGCGCAAAACCTAGTGTAGTGTTGCGTTCTTGATGAAACTTATATCAATTTCTCTTCTCCAATGCACAATACGTGCAGAGTGGAGAAGTAAATGCGAGTTGCCCCCGAG
>JAPLRA010000200.1 GCA_026399445.1 Sulfuritalea sp. | reverse complement strand
CGTTGCCTGGGCAGCACGTGTTCATCGGCGTTGCGGCTGTGGCCGACTATCGGCCACGGCAGACGGCCGCGCACAAGATCAAGAAGGGCACTGGCAGCCTTACGCTCGACCTCGAAGCCAACCCCGACATCCTCGCTGAAGTCGCGGCGCTACCCGATGCCCCGTTTTGTGTCGGCTTCGCCGCTGAGAGCCGGGATCTGGCCACCTGTGCGGAAGGCAAGCGCGTGGCGAAGAAACTTGCGCTGGTCGTCGGCAATCTGGTGCAGGACGGGCTGGGCGGTGACACCAACGCGGTGACCCTGTTCGATGCCTACGGCGCGCATGTCCTGCCGACAGCAGACAAGTCCGAGGTGGCGCGCGGCTGGCGCGCGGCATCGTCGCGCATATCGCCAGCCTGATGGAGAAGCAACGTGGCCAGCATTGATCTCAAGATACTTGACAGCCGTCTGAAGGAAGATCGGTACGCGCCGAAGTACTCCACGCCGGGATCGGCCGGGATTGACCTTCGTGCCTGCATCGAATTTGCGATCAAAATCGGTCCCGGTGAAACCATTCTTGTCCCGACCGGCATTGCCATCCATCTGTCTGATCCGGGCTTGGCGGCGATGATCCTGCCGCGCTCGGGCCTGGGTCACAAGCACGGCATTGTGCTGGGCAATCTGGTGGGGCTGATTGATTCCGATTACCAGGGCGAGATTTTCGTCTCAACCTGGAATCGCGGCCACGACACCTTCACGCTGAACCCGCTGGATCGCCTGGCGCAACTGGTCGTGGTGCCGGTGGTGCAGGTGAACTTCAATATCGTGGATGAATTCTCCGCCAGTGAGCGCGGTGTCGGCGGATTTGGCAGCACGGGTGTTGCCGGATAAATATCAGGTCACGCAAGGAGAATATCCCACGAAAGCATTTCTCAAACTGTTGCTGACGGTCGCCGCCGGAATCCTGCCGTTGCAGGTGGTCGCGGCGCCGCTGGCGCCGGCAGTTTCCTCGCGCGTCGCCGAGATCATCGCGTCGCGTTGCGCCTTGTGCCACGGACCGGAAGGCGAAAGCGCCAGCGCGATTTATCCACGCCTTGCCGCGCAACATCCGGATTACATCGTCAAGCAACTGAAGGATTTTCGCGATGGCCGGCGCAAGGGCGAGACCATGACCGATATGGCCAAGGATTTGCAGGATACGGATATCGCCGGTTTGGCGGCATTTTTCTCCAGCAGGAAGGCTGGCGGGCGTCAGTCGGGCGATGTCGACCTGGCGGGCGTGGGCAAGTACATTTTCCACCGCGGCAACAACTTTTCCGGAGTGGCGGCCTGCGCCTCATGCCACGGCCCGAAAGGCTTCGGCACCGAGTTGCTGCCGCGCCTGGCTGGGCAGCATCCGGCCTACATCGAAATCCAGCTGAAGGAATTCAACAAGCGCGAACGCACCAACGACAACTCGATCATGCATTCGATTGCGTCGAAGCTCACCGAGTTGGAAACCAAAGCTGTGTCGGTGTATATCGGCGGGCTGCAATAGCGCTTGCCGCCGTCCTGCCGGCGCCGACTCCTGGCCGAACAAAAGAACAAACCCCGCCGTAGCGGGGTTTGTTTTATTGGTGCGGGAAGCAGCAATCAGGTCGACATTTCGGTGAGTATGTTCTTCAGCCAACTTTCCGCGTAGATAGCTTCGATCTTTGTGGCCGAGAAGTCGGCTGGTGACACACCGCCGGAATTCGGCACGGCAATGATCTTGCCCTCTTTTACCGTGTAGACCCCGGCGACGCTGATCGCGTCCTTGTCGGTGATGTAGCTGTAGCAGGTGTTGATGCCGGACAGTTCGGTGGTCTCCTTGCCGTTCAGCAGCGCCACCACATTGGTTGCGCAGATCTTGGCCTCCGAGTTCGCCGAATAACCCGATTTCGGCATGGCGCCGGCAACGCAGGCGTCGCCAATGACATGGATGCCGGCCTGCTTGGTGGACTCGAAGGTGGTGGCATTGACCGGACACCAGTTCTTGTCATCGCCGACGAGGCCCGCGGCCACGGCGATTTGTCCGGCGCGCTGCGGCGGAATGACGTTGATGACATCGCCCTTGACCTCTTCGAGGCCTTCGACCATGACGGCCATGGCCTTGGCATCCACCTCGGTGACCTTCTTGGCCGGGCGGTAGTCGATGATGCCTTCGTAGTTGTCCTTCCAGCCTTTCTTGAACAGCGGGCCCTTGGAGGTGATGTCCGGGTTGCCATCAAGTACGACAATCTTCGACTTCGGCTTGTTCTTCTTCAGGTAGTGCGCAATCATGCTGGCGCGCTCGTAAGGTCCGGGTGGGCAGCGGTATGGCGCCAGCGGCACGGTCATCACCACGGTACCGCCATCCTTCATATCGACCAGTTGCTTGCGCAGCAGGACGGTTTGCGGACCGGCTTTCCATGCATGAGGCATTTTTTCCATCGCCGCAGCGTCGTAGCCCTTCATTTCGTCCAGGCGGAAATCGATGCCCGGGGACACGACGAGACGATCATAGGTAATCGTGCCCTTGGAGGTCGTGACCACCTTGGCGACCGGGTCGATTGCGGTGACTTCAGCCTGCACGACCTTGACGCCATGATTGGCGGCGAGCTTGTCGTACTTGATGGTCAGTGTATTGAGATCGGTGATGACGCCACCGATGTAGAGGTTGCTGAACGGGCAGGAAACGAAATGGTCGTTGCGCTCGATCATCACCACTTCGATGCTCTTGTCTGCCATGCGGATGTATTTGGCGGCGATCGTTCCACCGTAGCCACCGCCGATTACGACGACACGCTTGCCCGACTTGGGCATCAGTTCGGCGGCCCGACCGATCAGCGGCAGACCGGCTGCACTGGCGCCAACCAACTTCAGAAAACTTCTGCGATCCAGAGTCATGTTGTGTTCTCCCTTATTTAACGCTGGCATAGAAGTGCAAGAGAGCGTCCAGGTCTTCCTTGGACATCGGGTCGACCTTCTCTTTCATTTTTTCCGGCATCTTGCGTTTGCCCGACAGATAGTCGGCCATCTGCATCTGCATGTACGGCAGCCACTGGCTGGCCATGGCCGGGGTGTCGTCCTTACCCTCCTTGCCGTCCTCGATGTGGCAGCGGCCGCAGTTGGCTTCCTGCAGGCTGGCGCCCTTGGCAATTTTCGCCTTGTCCAGCGTCTGGGTCGTGGGATGAAGTTTCTGCTTGGAGAAGAACTCGGCCATGGCGGTGATCTCGGCGTCGCTGTAACCCTTCGCCAGACGGCCCATGATTGAACCGGAACGTTCGCCGCTCTTGAACTTCTTCATCGCGACTTCGATGGCCTCTTTCGACTGGTTGGCCAGACTCGGCATGGTCGGGCCGTAGCTGCCGCCGTTGGTGCCATGACAACCGGCGCAGGCATTGGACAACATCGCCGGCGAAGGCGGCGCCGCCTGTGCCAACGCGGATATTGCCAAGGCGCCGGTAGCCAGCACCCATCCTCTCCACTTCATCGTCATTTTTGTCTCCTCCTTGGTATTGATGAAAGTACTGCGTCTGAAACCCCGTTTGCTGCTTTATTGCTTTTGTACGTCGATATAGTTCTTGACGCCCGGATTAGGCTTGTCCAGACCAAACTGGTAGCCCAGCGATACGTAATGGTAACGGGCGTTGGTGTAGTCCTCGTGAATCGCGAAGCCGAAGTTATACACCTTGTCGGCGGTAATGACATGGTCTCCCTTGCCACCACCGGCCAGGGCTCGCTCGAAAGTCACCACCCACTTGTTGCCCTCCTTCTTGCCTTCGGCCTTGAGGTGGCTCTTGCCGCCATCCATGTGGCGCTCGCTGTCGACCCATCCGTCGACCGGGTGCTGGCCCTTGCCGCTACGGAACTGAATCAGGTCCATGAACTTGCCGCTGGCGAGATCGGCGTCCTTGATGTACTTGGTCTTCTTGTCGTCCTTGGCCTCTTTCATGGTGCGCAGGTCAATGTGGCAGGTTGCCCAGCAGCCGTTCTGTTCGCTGCCTTCGACCGTACCGCCGCCGTCGAACATCATGGTGAGCTTGACTTCGTTCTTCGGATCCATCTTCTTGTCGCCGTTCTTCGGCGGTACCCATTCGAAGCGGAAATAAACCTTGCTGTCGTCATGAGTCGTCTGGAAGCTCACCGGGATGAATCCCACCTTGCCTGCCGGCGGATTCGGCTCCATGACCGTCTTGGAAACTCCCACCGGCTTGCCCGCCACAATCGCGGCGCCGACCTCGTTGGCATCGCCCTCGTGACACTTGGCGCAGGCGCGCTTCTTCTCAATGATGTCGGTAGCGGAAGAGTGGTCGGCCTTGTTCATCACCCACTCCAGGCCCGCTTGTCCCGGATAGAACACCTTGATCTGGCGCGACGGTACCTTGCTCCAGTCGAGGGCAGTGACGGTGCCGGCTGCGGCCTCCGCCTTCGTCGGTTTGGCTTGGTCAGTCACCGCTGCAGCAGTCATTCCGGCCGTTGCCGCGGTATTCACGGCAGTGCTCATCGCCGTGGCCGCCGCTGCCCCGGCAGGCGCTGCGGCGGGCGTGGCCGGCTTCTCCTCCGATTTGGCAGTAGCGGCGGGTTCCGGCGCCGGCGCGGCCGCTTGCTGTCCTGGCGCCTTGTCCTGCTTCAGATGAACAGCCTTGTGCGCGATGCCCTTGTGGCAGTCGATACAGGTCTTGCCGTCTTCTATGGCGCCTTCGTGCTTGGTCACCGACCGATCTTTCTGTTTCGCCGGGTCCATGGTCTTGAAGTCGTGGCAGTTGCGACATTCCTTGGAGTCGCGATCTTTCATGCGCTCCCAGACGCGCTCGGCCATGACCAGACGGTGTTCCTCATATTTCTCTTGCGTGTCGAGGGTGCCCTTGATGTGGCCGATGACGTCGCGCGCCGCCATCAGTTTCTGGAAGGACTTGAAGATGTAATCGGTGGGCGTCTTGCTGCTGGCGACGTGGCAGTCCGCGCACTGCACCGTCGTGCCGCTGCGGTTCTTGTAATGCACGGTCTTCTTCAGTTCTTCGAAGGGGATCGTCATTTCATGGCAGGACATGCAGAAATCCGAGCGGTTCGTATATTCCATGCCCGTATTCAGTCCGCCCCAGATGATCACGCCACCCAGCACTCCAACGACGATCATGCGCAGCAACGAGCACTTCGGCGGGTGCATAAGGCACTGGAAAAACCCGTCCTTGCATTCGGCTTCTTGAGCTTCGTTTGCCATTGGTCAAATCCAAATTTGTACGTGTTGCCGTCTGCGGCAACACGTCTGATTTCGAGTCAATGGAAATGGCAAAACACCAACGGCATCCAAAATAGTCTGATGCCTGCAAATGCCTCACCTATCTCCTCCAATGCGACGTCATTCTCGCGTCACTATTGCGTGTAGGGAGATTATTACAGCCTCAGGGGGCAGTCGAGCAAAAAAAGTGATTGGCCCATCGACCGAGCTATTTTTAGACCTCATCAATTCGAGGCTTCTCGCGCACCCGACGATCGGCGAAGGTCAATTGCATTCCGCAACAAAAAACGGCGCAAGGGATACCCCTGCGCCGCCATTCTTGCCGTCCCGCCAGAGCCGGCTTTTCGCCGGCGGATTGGGGACGGGGAGGGCTACTCCATCGCCTCGTACAGCGGCAGCGTGAGGAACTCCGGATAATTGTCGGCCAGCGACATCTCTTCGAAGATCTTTGCCGCCTGATCGTAGGTTTCCGTCTTTTCGCCCTGGGCGGTGACGGTTGCCTTCACCTTTGCCAGTTCGTCGGGAATGATCCCGCGCACCATGTCGGCGGTGACCTTGCGGCCATCATCGAGCTTGCCCTTGGGGCTGACTACCCACTGCCATACCTGCGAACGGCTGATTTCCGCTGTGGCGGCATCTTCCATCAGGTTATGGATGGGCACACAGCCGTTGCCGGCGAGCCAACTGCCGAGGTAATGGATGCCGACGTTGATGTTGTTGCGCACCCCGACTTCGGTGATGGGCTGTTCAGGCTGGAAGTTGAGCCAGTCCTTGGGGCCGAAGTTCTCATCGCGCTGCTTTTCCCATTGGTTGGGGCGTTCGCCCAACACCTTCTTGAATTCTTCGGCGGCGATCGGCACCAGCCCCGGGTGAGCCACCCATCCGCCGTCGAAGCCGTCGTTAGCGTCGCGCGTCTTGTCGTGACGAATGCCGGCCAGTGCCTTCTCGTTGGCCACCGGATCATTCTTGATCGGGATCAGCGCGCTCATGCCACCCATCGCCGGAGCGCCGCGCTTGTGGCAGGCCTTGACCAGCGCCAGCGCATAGCTGCGCATGAAGGGCACTTCCATGGTGATGGCGCCGCGATTGGCAAGACAGAAATCCTTGTTGCGCTTGAACTTCTTGATGCAGGAAAAGATGTAGTCCCAGCGGCCGGCGTTGAGACCGGCGCTGTGCTGGCGCAGTTCAAAAAGGATCTCCTCGAGCTCGAATGTGGCGAGGATGGTTTCGATCAGCACCGTGGCCTTGATCGTGCCTTGCGGCAGGCCGATCTCGTTTTGCGCCATGACGAAGATGTCGTTCCACAGACGGGCTTCGACGTGGCTTTCCATCTTCGGCAGATAGAAGAAGGGGCCGGCGCCGCGGGCGAGGTTGATCTGACCCTGAATCAGGTTGTCCCCCTTCGGGCTGTTGGAATCCTCGAAGTCGCTCATGTAAGAGTCCGCCCCGGAGTTGTAGGCGTTTATGACCATTTTGGCTTCGACCGGGCCGGTGATCTCGGTATGACGGCGTTCCAGGGCCTTCGGCAACGGGGCGATCTTCCAGTCGCCTTCGCGGATGTGCTTTGTTTCCGGCAGGAAGTCGGGCATTTCGCCGGCGTCGATGCGCGCCTGGCGTGCGACGCGAGCCTTGAGTAGTTCCTGGCGGCGCGGTTCGAAGGCGCGGTGCAGTTTGGCGACCAGCGCCATCGCTTCGGGCGTAAGGATCCTGGCGTAGTCAGCGGTGATGGGGGCGTTGATCTGGATACCGGCGGGCAGGCTCATGAGGGACTCCTCAGTTCAAGCAGATTTCTGCCTTTGTTGGCGTCGCAAGTCGCGGCAGCCTCTCGGCGACGGCTCGTGCCGAGGGGGTGACCCCGGCAATCATCGGCCGGCGTCTGGATGCGCTGGAAGAACGGCTTGGCGTCAAGCTGCTGTTGCGCACCACGCGGCGGATTTCGCTGACTTTCGAGGGGGCGGCCTTTCTCGAGGACTGCCAGCGCATCCTGCGTGAACTGGCGGACGCGGAAGGCGCGGTGAGTCTCGGCGGAATCCGACCCGGCGGGCATTTGAAGGTTTCAGCGCCGGCGGGCTTTGGGCGACGCCATGTGGCGCCACTGCTGACCCGGTTCATCGAAGGCAATCCCGAAGTTACCGTGCGACTCGATCTGTCCGACCGGCTCGTCGATCTGGTCGATGAAAACGTGGATTGCGCAATTCGTATCGGCGATCTCGCGGATTCGAGTCTGATCAGCATCCGGCTGGGAGAGATGCAACGGGTTGTTGTCGCCAGTCCGGACTACATCGCGAAATTCGGCGTGCCGCCAGCGCCGACTTTTCTAGGCGAGCACAACTGCCTGTCGCTGCGCCAGCAACGCGGCTGGACGCTGCGCGTGGAGGGCGAAGTGCGGGTGGTCAAGGTCAGCGGAAGCTTCGAATGCAACGATGGCGCGGTGCTGCACGACTGGGCGCTCGCCGGCAAGGGGCTGGCCTGGCGCTCACTGTGGGAAGTAGGGGCCGATATAGCGACAGGGCGATTGGTGACGGTGCTGGACGAATTCGCGGCGCCACCGGTAGGCATTCATGCCGTGGTGCCACAGCGGCGGCACCTGCCGTTGCGGGTCAGGCTGTTCATCGATTTGCTGAAAGCGACGTGGCGCGATCCGGCCTATTGGGCGTCGTCGGAAGGCACCTGAAGCTGGGCGGTTGGCGATGTCAAGGCAAGGCCTGTTGCAGGAATCCGCCGAGTTGCCGGACCCACTCGTCCTTGCCGAAGATGAAGCCTTCATTGTGGCCACCCTCAAGTTCGATGAATTGCTTGGGCGGGCTGGCTTTTTCGAATAATCGTCGGCCGTGGGCGAAGGGAATGATGTCGTCATTGCGGCTGTGGATCACAAGTACCGGGCAGGAAATCCGAGGCAGCTTTTCCAGGGTTTCATAACGAATATGGGCGAGCAGTCGTATCGGCAGCATGGGGTACAGATCGGCTCCCAAGTCGGGCACGGAGGTGAAGGTCGAGGCGAGCACCACGGCGCCCGGGCGATGGTTTGCCGCGAGTTGGGCGGCGACGCCGCCACCCAGCGATTCGCCAAAAAGGATGATGCGGTCCGCCGGGAATCGCAGTACATCCCTGGCGTGGCGCCACATGGCTTCCGCGTCCAGATAGGTGCCTTGCTCCGTCGGACTTCCGCTGCTGAGACCGTAGCCGCGATAGTCAACGATGAGAGTGGCCAGTCCCAACTCATGGAACATGCGCAGATAGTCGAGCCGGTGAGCAATGTTGCCGGCATTGCCATGGAAGAAAATGACCAGGCCGCGCACTTCTGGCTTGGCTGGCACAAACCATCCATCCAGGGTCTCGCCATCGGTCGTGGCAAGTTTCAGTGGCGTGAAAGACAAGCCGATCGTGGCCGGACTGGCGCGGTAGTTGCGATCCATTTCCGGCAGGAAAACCAGTGAGGACTGCTTGAAATAGATCAATGCCATGAGGCCCAGATACACCAGCAGGACAATCTGGAGTGCCGACCAGAGCATGGACAAGCCTTTCCTGGAGCGTCTTGCGGTCATGAACAGGATGTGGGTTTGAACGTGGAACGCATCGCTCTACTTTAGCCCGGATCGCCGGGATGTCGTCCCCTCCCGCTATTGTTGCAGACATATCCCACCGGGGGATACCGTCCTCGTCCCAAGGGAACTCGGACATAAAAAGGCCGCACCGGTTTCCCGATGCGGCCCAGTCATGAGGCTGAGTTTCGACAGGTTAGTGGAACTGCTCTTCCTCGGTCGAGCCGTGCAGCGCGGTGACTGAAGACGCGCCGCCCTGGATCACGGTGGTGACG